>JBIIPY010000011.1:0-43935 GCA_044342365.1 Ferruginibacter sp.
AACCAAATGCATGCTTTGCAACTTCTTCGGTTACACCATCGGCTTCAAACAAGATACGTCCTGGTTGAACGATTGCAGCCCAACCTTCTGGGTTACCTTTACCTTTACCCATCCTTACCTCTGCTGGTTTTGCAGTAATAGGCTTATCGGGGAAAATACGGATCCACACATTTCCTTCTCTCTTCATCGCACGTGTCATTGCCTGACGGGCACTTTCAATCTGACGACTTGTTAACCAAACGCTATCAAGCGCTTTTAAACCGAATGTACCGAATGCAAGTGTAGCACCTCTTTTGGTATCTCCCTTCATTCTTCCTTTCTGTGTTTTCCTGTGTTTGCTTCTTTTTGGTTGTAACATTTTATTTTAATTTGTCAATTCTAAAATTTGATAATTTGATAATCAATTTAGTAGATTATCTTCTTCCACCACCTCCACCACCACGGTTGTCATTTCCACGACCACCTCTATCACCACGTCCGCCTCTGTCGCCACCACGGCCACCGCGATCATCTCTTCTATCAAAACCACCCTGTGGTCTGTCTGGTCCTTCGTTTTTAGCACCTGCTATCACATTCGGATTCAGATCTCTTTTACCCAGTACTTCTCCTTTACAGATCCATACTTTGATACCTATTTTACCGTAAACAGTCAAGGCAAATACATTGGCGTAATCAATATCCATACGCAAAGTGTGCAATGGAGTACGACCTTGTTTAATTTCTTCGCTACGTGCAATTTCAGCACCGCCTAAACGACCACCTACTTTAACCTTGATTCCTTCAGCACCCATGCGCAATGCAGAGGCTATAGACATTTTGATAGCACGCTTGTAGTTGATACGGTTTTCTAATTGACGAGCAATAGTATCCGCAACAATGTTTGCATCTAGTTCTGGGCGACGAATTTCAAGGATGTTTATCTGCACATCATCTTTGCCACACAATTTTTTCAACTCTTCTTTAATTCTGTCTACTTCTCCACCCCCTTTACCAATAATGATACCTGGCTTAGATGTATGGATGGTAACAATCAGCTTGTTCAGCGTACGCTCAATCACAATCTTAGCGATACCACCTTTGTTGATACGAGCATTCAGGTAATTCCTGATTTTATCGTCTTCAATCAATTTGGTTGCATAATCTTTTTTGTGAGCATACCAGTTGCTATCCCAACCGCGGATGATTCCTAACCTTGCACCTATTGGATTTGTTTTCTGACCCATAGTATTAATTTAGTCTTTCGATATTACTCTGTTAAGAGCCTGAAAGTTTTTATGTAGTAACTGTTTTTTTAAAATTGCTTTACTTAATTATTTAGCTGGAGTTGCTACAGCAGCTTTTTCAGCCTTAGCAGCAGCTTTCACCACTTTTTTTGTTTGTTCAACGCCTGCATCAACGATCACTGTTACGTGGTTGCTACGCTTGCGAACTCTGTAACCACGACCTTGTGGAGCTGGACGCATACGCTTGATCACTCTTGCCCCATCTACAAAGATGGTTTTAACCACCAATGTAGTTTCATCAGCACCTTCGTTTTTTGTCTTCCAGTTGCTAATGGCAGAGATCACCAGTTTACGCAAAGGAACAGCTGGGTGTTTTGGGTTGTGCTCTAGCACGGCCAATGCTTTTTCTACCTGCATACCACGAATCAAATCTGCCAATAAACGCATTTTACGTGGCGATGTCGGGTAATTATTCAATTTTGCTACTGCTTCCATTTTTATGATGTTTCTTGTTGCTCGTTTGTTGTTGATTGTTGTGAACTGTTGCCCTTACAATAATCTCAAACGAATAACGGTGTTAATTACATTTTTTTGCTTGAGTGACCTCTGAAATTTCTGGTTGGTGCAAATTCACCTAATTTATGACCTACCATAAATTCTGTTACATACACAGGGATGAATTTGTTACCGTTGTGCACTGCAAATGTTTGACCAACGAAATCTGGAGAAATGGTACTTCTGCGACTCCATGTTTTGATCACACCTTTTTTAATTTTTCCTTCTGCCATCCCTAGAACTTTAGTCTCTAGTTTTAATTCGATGTAAGGACCTTTTTTTAATGAACGAGCCATGTGTTTTTTTAATTTACGATCTCCAGTAAAAGCTGCGAGATCTTTGTTTGTTGATTTGCCCCGGTTGTACCCGGAACCATTTTAACTATTATAGCGATCGTTAGATCAACTTATAAACTATTTGTTTGGTAACTTCTTACCGTTTCTTCTGGTAAGGATCATTTTGTCTGAACCTTTACCTCTCGTACGAGTAATCTGCCCTTTTGCGTATTTACCTTTACGGCTACGTGGGTGACCACCAGAAGCTCTACCTTCACCACCACCCATCGGGTGATCTACAGGGTTCATGGCTACTGCTCTTGTGCGTGGACGAATACCTTTCCAACGGTTGCGACCTGCTTTACCCATGCTCTCTAAGCTATGATCACTGTTGCTGGTTACACCAACAGTTGCATAACAATTGATCAAAATTTTTCTCAACTCCCCACTTGGCATTTTCAGTACCGCATATTTACCTTCTTTGTTGTTCAGTTGTGCAGATGTTCCTGCACTTCTTACCAAGATACCGCCCTGACCAGGCTGCATCTCAATATTGTGAACATTGGTACCCAATGGCATGTTTTTCAACATCAATGCATTTCCTAATTCTGGAACCGCATTATCACCACTGATTACAGTTTGACCAACCTGCAAACCTTGTGGAGCAAGGATGTAACGTTTTTCACCATCTGCATAATGCAACAAGGCGATGAATGCAGTACGATTTGGATCGTACTCAATGGTTTTTACAGTAGCTGGAATATCTTTCTTATTTCTTTTGAAATCTACCAAACGATACATGGTCTTGTTTCCACCACCCATGTAACGCATGCTTCTTCTACCCTGGGCATTACGACCAGCGGTGTTCTTTTGCTTTTCAAGCAAAGTCTTTTCTGGTTTGTTGGTAGTGATCTCTGCATACGCATTACCAATTCTCCAACGAGTACCGGCTGTGGTAGGTTTGTATTTTCTAAGTGCCATTTTCTTTTTTACTTTTTATTTGTCAAAACTTTGCGGTGCTGACCACCATTCATTTCTGTTTCTAATACTGGTTACTTAGGTACTGTATTAAACAGTAGCTCCGTAAATGTCAATTGTTTCACCAGCTGCTACGGTTACAATGGCTTTTTTCTTTGCAGGCTTGCGACCTACGATGAATCCTGCTTTTGTATACTTTGCTTTCAATTTAGAAGGAACTACAGATGTGTTCACATCTTCTACCTGAACGCCATAGAACTGCTCAACAGCTTTTTTAATTTCCAGCTTATTAGCCTTTCTGTCTACAACAAAAGTGTAACGATTCATTTTTTCTGATTGCTTATTGGCTTTTTCAGATAAAACAGGCTTAATTAATACATCAGACAGTTTCATAACTTTTTTCGATGTGCAATGTTGCCCTTGGGCAAAACTGCTAATTTTTAAATCAAATTCTTTGTTCTAATCACTTTAACAGTGGGTGTTTCTTATGCGTCTTCCCCTTCTGCAACTTCTACAGAAAACAGTTTAGCAGCACTTTCTGTTAAGATCATCACGTTCGCATTCAGGATATCATAAGTATTCATATCGCTGATAACGGTTCCGTTCACCCCTTGTACATTGCGCAAGCTCAGGTATAGGTTATCATTGTATTCTGGAATAACTACCAAAGCTTTTTTACGACCAAGGTTTAGGTTATTTAAAATACCACTAAAGGTTTTGGTTTTTGGGGTGTCCATGTTCACGTCTTCTAAAACAACGATCGCATTTTCTTTTGCTTTGTAAGCGAGTGCACTCATTTTAGCCAAATCTTTTACTTTACGATTCAATTTGATATCGTATTTGTGCGGTTTTGGACCAAAAATGCTACCACCACCTTTGTAAAGTGGGTTACGCAGGTTACCCTTACGAGCACCACCTGTACCTTTTTGCTTGTGAAGTTTCTTAGAAGAACCTTTAACTTCCATACGAGTTTTTACCTTGTGGGTACCCTGGCGTTGGGCGCCTTGGTATTGTTTTACCGCAAGATAAATAACGTGGTCATTTGGCTCGATTCCAAAAATCTCTTCCGGGAGTTCTATTGTTCTGCCGGTTTTTTCGCCTTTTGTATTTAATATATCTAGTTGCATTGTACTTTTTTTTATAGAACCGCTTTCCAGTTCCGGTTACGCTTGTATTATTTGTTAATCAAAACGATTGAACCATTATGGCCCGGAACCGAACCACTCACCAAAATGTAATTTTTTTCAGCGAAAATCTTTACGATCTTCAATCCTTTCATCTTTACCTGATCGCCACCCATACGGCCTGCCATGCGCATGCCTTTGAATACGCGACTAGCATCAGATGAGTTACCGATAGAACCTGGCGCTCTTTGACGATCGTGCTGTCCGTGAGATTGTTCACCCACACCACTAAAGCCATGGCGTTTTACAACACCTTGAAAACCTTTACCCTTGGTAGTACCTACTACTTCGATTTTGTCGCCTTCAGCGAATATATCAACCGTAATGGTTTCACCAACGTTCTTGTTTGAGTCGCTATTGCGGATTTCTTTTACGAATTTTTTTGGAGCAGTGTTAGCCTTTGCATAGTGGCTAATTTCGGCTTTAAGGGAGTGCTTTTCTTTTTTGTCGCCGAATGCTATTTGGAGAGCATTGTAACCGTCTGTTTCAACGGTTTTCTTTTGTGTAACTACACACGGGCCAGCTTCTATAATGGTAACAGCGGTTTGCTTACCGTCTGTTCCAAAGATGCTGGTCATCCCGATCTTCTTACCAATAATACTTTTCATTGTATCTGTTTTATACCCAGCGCTCCTTCAACATTGCTGTTTAACAGGAGTTAGGTGTTCATATTTTTTCTTTTTAAGAACTTACCCATGCCTCACTCCAGATCCAATGGTATTGGGCCGGAGTTGGTTCATTAGGCTTTGATCTCAACATCTACACCACTAGGCAGGTCTAATTTACTTAGCGCGTCAACCGTACGGCTGCTGCTGGTGTATATGTCTAACAAACGTTTGTGTGTGCACAATTGAAACTGCTCACGGGCTTTCTTGTTTACGTGCGGCGAACGCAACACGGTAAAAATTTTCTTGTGAGTAGGTAAAGGAATTGGACCTGTTACCACTGCCCCTGTACTGCGTACAGTCTTTACAATCTTCTCCGCAGATTTATCAACTAAATTGTGGTCGTAGGATTGTAATTTGATTCTGATTCGTTGTGACATATTTAAAGAACTTTAGAATTCCGTTTTTTAATTTGGAGTGCAAAGGTAAGGGTACAGATTTAAATAGCAAAGAGTTGGTAAAAGTTTTTTTTTACTATTTCAAACAATTTGCCTTACCCATAAAACAGGAACTGTTTTTGGTTTATTCAAACCAACACGCTCCATCTATAACTTTTTCGCCATGAAATACATCCTCAGTGCCCTAGCAGCATGCCTTCCCTTATACGCTTACGCTCAACCATTTAGTATAGATATATACGCAGGTACCGGCCAATACAGCGGCGATTTACAAACCAAAAGATTTGAATCTAAACAGGCACAAATAGCTCTTGGTGGCGGACTTTCCTACGCTTTTACCCCAAAATGGAACATTCGGGGTGCGGCCAACTACATAAGATTGTACGGAGCCGATGCGGTGCCCACCGCCAACAAAGCGGGAAATACAAGAAAACTGATGTTCAAATCGGCCGTATGAGAATCCCAATTGGCTGTTGAATACAACATTTTAGATATCGAAGAACATGGGTTTAGACAGTACGTATTTGCCCGCTTGGCTGCCTTTCATTATAACTTTTACGCCTACGATAGCACGGGAAACATAGTATTTCTCCTTTCACTCGGCACTGAAGGACAGGGACTATCAGCCTATCCCAAAAAGAAATTGTACAAGAACAACCAATTCGCCATCCCTTTTGGTGCTGGTGTCAAACTGGCTTTGTCTGAAAAGTTAAAGGTGTGCATCGAGATTGGCCTTGAAAAATTATTTATCGATTACCTAGATGATGTGAGTGGAAACTATGCAGATTCCAGCATTTTGGCTGGAGCAAGAGGCGCACAAGCAGCGGCATTCGCTTTCCGAGGAAAAGAACTGAACCCCAATACTCCCTACCCTACTGCTGGCAGCATTCGTGGAAAATCCAGATAACAAAGACTGGTATTTTACCACGGGCATCCGGTTTAATTAGCGATTGGGTGGCAGCAAAAACGAGTCTGGTGGAGGAAGCCGATCCAAACTGAGTTGCCCTACCAATATATATTAAGAAATATAACGGCTAATCTACTTTTGAAATAGACCCACCACTGCTTACTTTGGAAGAAACAGAACCGCCACCCTTGTAGTCTACATTGCCACCGCTACTTGCTTCTGCTTTTAAGCTTACGCTGGCATGTACATTAGCAGATGCACCACTGCTGACCTGCACGTCAGTATTTTCACTGAGCAAATCCGCAGCTTTGATGGAACTGCCACTGCTACCCTGCACATTGTAATTTTTTGTTCTTCCGCTGAGTTCAAGCGTTGATGCGCTACTGGCGTCAGCATAAATGCTTGGCGCATCTACATCGGCAATGATGGCACCGGCGCTGGATGTTTCAAATTGTATTTTACTGCTCGACTTCAAGGTATTTTTCACCAGCACTTTGGCAGAAGCCGACGTACTTATTTTTTCGAGCGATGAGGTATTGATGATCACTTTTGGATTAACATTGTTGTAATTCACTCCAGACCTCATTTTAATTTTCAATTCACCGTTTTCTACACTCACCAACACATCTTCCATAATATTGTCATCGGCTGTTACCTGCACCCGCTGTTCAGCATTGCCTGGCACCACTTCTACATAAAAAGCACCAGATACACTTATTTTATTAAACGATGCTACATCCTTTACACGGGTAACCATGTTTCCGCTTCCTGTGCGATGGTCGCAACCGGTTATCAACATCCAAATCAAACAAATCAATAATAAATTTTTCATGTGCTTTTATTTAAAGCACAAATATTTATTTTTTAATTGGATTCTACAAACCTTTCCTACGCTTAATCGGCCGTTGGCCAACATCGGTGGCATTTTCATTAACAAAACATTGCTGGGTAAAACAACTATGCGCCACATCTAATCGTCATAAACTTTGTTGGCAAACCATATTCTAAAAAAATAAAAGTTGAATGAATTACCTTCGCAGCGTTATGACAGATAAGATACTCATTCTCGATTTTGGTTCCCAATATACGCAGCTGATTGCACGTGTGGTGAGAGAAGCCAATGTATACTGCGAAATTGTTCCTTTTCACAAAGAAATTGAATACAGTGCTCAGCTGAAAGGCATCATCCTCTCTGGTTCTCCCTTCTCGGTAAACGAAGAAAAAGCTCCAATGGTAGATGTAAAAGCCATGGCCGATAAACTCCCGGTGTTGGGTGTTTGTTATGGCGCCCAATTGACTGCCAAAATTTTTGGTGGCAATGTAGCCAAAAGTGATAAAAGAGAATATGGCAGAGCCAACTTTCAGGTATCGCAAACAGATCCTTTGTTAGAAAATCTTCCATCTAGCTCGCAAGTGTGGATGAGCCACAGTGATACCATCAAACAACTACCGGAAGGTTTTGAATTGTTGGGCACTACCGAAAGCATTCCAGTGGCTGCTTTCAAATCGGCTAACACAGCTGCCAACCCGATATACGGTTTGCAGTTTCACCCAGAAGTGTACCATTCTGCCGAAGGCAAAAACATTCTCAAAAACTTTTTGGTAAACATATGCGGTTGCAGCCAGGATTGGACGCCCGCGCATTATATCACCGATACGGTGGCTGCCTTAAAAAAACAATTGGGCAACAGTAAAGTGGTGATGGGATTGAGCGGTGGTGTAGACAGCACCGTAGCAGCTACACTCATTCACAAAGCCATCGGCGAAAACCTCTACGGCATTTTTGTTGACAATGGCGTATTGCGCAAAAACGAATTTGAAGAAGTATTGGAGATATACAGCCAACTGGGATTGAATGTAACAGGCATAAACGCCCGGGAGCATTTCTATACCAAACTGGCTGGCAAAGTACTCCCTGAAGAAAAAAGAAAAGCCATCGGTGGATCTTTTATTGAAATATTTGACCAGGAAGCACAAAAAATTACCGGCATCGAATTCCTCGGGCAAGGCACCATTTATCCTGATGTGATTGAATCGGTTTCTGTGCACGGTCCGTCGGTAACTATTAAAAGTCACCACAACGTAGGTGGCCTGCCAGAAACAATGAAACTCAAATTGGTAGAACCACTTAGGTTCTTGTTTAAAGATGAAGTGCGTAAAATTGGTGCAGAATTAGGCATACCTGCCGAGATGCTCAACAGGCATCCTTTCCCAGGCCCCGGGCTCGCCATTAGAATTTTAGGAGAAGTAACAGAAGAAAAGGTACAGTTATTGCAAGATGCAGATAAAGTATATACCGACCATTTAAAAAAGTCGGGTTTATACAACGAAGTTTGGCAGGCCGGTACCATATTACTACCTGTAAAAAGTGTAGGCGTGATGGGTGATGAAAGAACCTATGAATTTACGGTGGCACTGAGAGCTGTTACCTCGGTAGATGGTATGACGGCAGATTGGGCGCATCTGCCCTATGAGTTTTTGGCTAATGTGAGCAACGATATCATCAACTCTGTAAAAGGAATCAACCGTGTGGTGTACGACATCAGCAGCAAACCACCTGCCACCATTGAATGGGAATAAAACGAACATAAGCAAACCTGAATATGCAAACAACAATGAAAACAATGTTACGGGTATTAATGATGCTTCTTGTATCCTATTCTGGCTCTGCCCAGGTACCACAGGCTACAGATACCCTTATTGAACCAGTGGTAAAAACTTACCGCATCGGTATTTTTGCACCGTTGTACCTCGATTCAGTGTTTACTGGTTATGCTTACAAATACAGCAAAAATTTTCCAAAATTTGTTGTACCTGGTCTCGATTTTGTTCAGGGTGCACAAATTGCACTTGATAGTCTGCCGTTTTCCAACTCAAAAGTGGAAGCCAGTTTATTTGATTCCAAATCATTTTCTCAAAGTATACCCCTGCTCATCAACAGCAAAAGCCTCGATAGTCTGGATTTAATTATAGGTGCGGTAAAAGACCAGGAGTACATTCAGTTGGCAGATTTTGCCAAAGAAAAACACATTCCTTTTATTTCGGCCACACATCCCAACGATGGAGGCATTACGGCCAATCCTTTTATGGTCATTGTGAACTCTACCCTCAAAGCGCATTGCGAAGCTATTTACGCTTACATTTTACAGAACCATGGTACTGATAAAATATATTTAGTAAGAAAACCTGGTGCGCAGGAAAACATGGTAGAAGACCTTTTCAAGAAAATAAACAGTCCAGATGGCAGGCCTTTGTTAAAGATGGAAGTTATTAATGTAAACGAAGATTTTACGCTTCTTAAAGATAAACTGGACAGCAATAGAAATGCTATTGTAATTGGTGGAAGTTTAAACGAAACCTTTGCCAACGACCTCGCCTCTTACGCACAATCAATCAGCAAAACATACAATGTTAAATTGATTGGCATGCCTAACTGGGATGGCTTTTCGAGTCTGGCTAAAAACAAAAAATTAAAAGACTTCCCTGTGTATTACACCACTCCTTATTACAACAGCAAGATGGATGATTACAGCAAGAAGATTAAAGATGTGTACTTGCGAAAATACAAAGGGTTTCCTTCCGACATGACCTACAAAGGATATGAAGTAACGATGCAGTTTATTGGTTTGTTGCAGCTGTATCCAAACGATTTGCTGAGTCACCTCAACGATTACAACCAAAAAATTTTCAGCGACTACCGATTCAAACCGGTACAGCAGAAAAAAGACAGCGCCCTCCCCGATTATTTCGAAAATAAAAATCTTTATTTCCTTAAAATGTTGAATGGAAATGTGAGTAAGGCTTGGTAGGAATGTTAAGTGCTGATTAGTGACACATGAAGCATATTTGTATTGATGCCTTGGTTCTTAGCAAACGAAACCTTTTTCCTATTATACTCCCAAATTGCAAATACGATCGCCCTTAAAATTAAAAGAGCTAGCCGCCGTCTGGTTTTCAACCAACGGCTATGAATTCTTTGCAACATAAGATGCTTGGCCCGATAAGTTATGGGCGCACTAAACACCGGACCCCACTAAGTTCACTAGATTAAATTACAACCTCCATCTCCTACAAAATTAAAAGAGGTGGCCGCCGTCTGGTTTTCAACCAACGGCTATAAATTCTTTGCAACATTAGATGCTTGGCCCGATAAGTTGTGGGCTCACGAAACACCGGCCCCCACTAAGTTCGCTTGATTAAATTACAACCTCCATCACCTACAAAATTAAAAGAGCTAGCCGCCGTCTGGTTTTCAACCAACGGCTATAAATTCTTTGCAACATGAGATGCTTGGCCAGATAAGTTAAGGGCTCACGAAACACCAGCCCCCGTTAAGTTCACTAGATTAAATTACAACCTTCCATCTCCTACAAAATTAAAAGAGCTAGCCGCCGTCTGGTTTTCAACCAACGGCTATGGATTCTTTGCAACATAAACAACTTCCCATAATGAAAACCATTTCAAAGGAAGTAAGAATCTACATCCTTATTTTATTCCGAAGGAATAAAACCTTCGTGACTTAGTGGCTTAGTGGCTCAAATAATTCATGCCGAAGGCAGGCACTTTTACTAAGCAAATAATTATGCCACTAAGACACAAAGGATTTAATACCAATGTGATTTATATAATATGCCAATATTTTATAAATCTTATCCCGAATGCTTTCGGGAGTAAATGCCGATGGTATCAAACAAATAGTACAATGAGACGATAGCCGATATTAGACTATATTGTTTGTCCAATCGGTATAATTCGCAAATGAAGTCAAATGCAACAAATCCCAGCGTTAGTCTTCGTAACATCCACCCACAAAAAACGCCACCCCAAAAGGAGTGGCGCTTTGTATGTTCATTTAAAAATGTATTATCTGACAATCAACACCTGACTGCTGGCCAAGCGATTACCGCTTGCATCTCTCACTTCGAGGAAGAATACACCGTCCTGAACATTCGACAAATTCACATTCATTTGTTCGTACGTTCTGGTGATGGCATATTGCTTACTCCAAACCCTGGCGCCTTTGCTATCAAACACAGATACGGTGTAACCGGTAGTAAGGTTTCTTGGACTGTAATATCTAACCTGGAACTGACCGCTACTTGGGTTCGGATATACAAACACCATATTGCTCACCGAATCAGAAATAGTTACTCGGTTACTGATGGCTGAACAACCGTTCACATCTGTAGCAACTGAATAGTATTCGCCAAAACGATCGATGTTCACCAGATAAGAAGATCCGTTTACACCGCTCAACAGGTTATTGTTTCTATACCATTGGTACACAAATGAACCAGCAGGGCTCACCGTAGTGTACAAACCGCTGTTGATGGCTGGTGTAAGGTTACTGTATTCTGCAGCTACCAATACTGAGGTTGGTAATGCATTCACAGTGAGGTTGGCAATGTTTGAAGTAACACTTCCACAAGGCACACCGGCTACAATTACTCTGTAACGATAACTATTGAGGTTGGTCGTTGCATTGGTAACAGAAAGCGTAGGCGTGGTAACACCGCTATGAGGCGCTGCATTGGTAAGGTCTACAAACGCACCTCCATTGATGCTCACCTGCCATTGGTAGGTGATGGTACTGCCGGTAGCAATCACTTCGAAAGAAGTGCTTTGACCTGCGCAGATACTTCTGTTGATAGGTTGGTTGTTAATAGCAACCAGTGTATTTACCGTTAAGGTAGCAGCAGCAGAATTTAAATCAGCAGTACATGTTCCGTTCAATACAGCTCTGTATTGGTAGCCAGTCATGGCAGCAGTAAGATTGTTAACGGTTAATGTGGTACTGGTAGCACCAGTTATGTTGGTGAAGCTGGTACCACCATTGGTACTTACCTGCCATTGATAGGTAGGTGCGGTTCCTGTTGCAGCAACTGTGAAGCTGGCGGAAGTTTGTGTTGGCAAACAAGCAGAAGTGCTTGCAGGTTGTGTTGTGATTACCAACGCAGTGTTCACAGTGAGCGTAGCACAAGAAGAAGTAACCGTGTTACAAGTTCCAGTAACCACAACTCTGTAAGCATACCCATTTTGAGATGCGGTTGTATTTGCTATAGTGAGGGTGTTGGTAGTAGCACCTGCGATATTGGCAAAAGTTCCAGCGCAACCAGTGGTAGACACCTGCCATTGGTAAGCAGCACCTGTGCCAACAGCTGCTACAGTATAAGTAGCCGTTGATCCTTCACACAATACTACCGCGGTAGGTTGTGTAGTGATGGCCGCCAAAGTGTTTACGGTTAAAGTAGCGACAGCAGATGTAATAGGTGTAGGTGTACAACTAAATACATTCACACGATACCTGTTGTTGTTTTGAGTAGCAACTAATCCTGTGATGCTATATGTAGCAGCTGTTGCACCAGCAATGTTGGTGAAAGTAAGGCCCCCATCTGTACTCACTTGCCATTGGTAAGTCAGTGATGACCCAGCGGCACCCACTGTGAAGGATGCATTGTTGCCCACACAAGCAGTAACGCTTACAGGCTGTGTATTAATGGTTGCTCCTGTTCCTACTTGTAAGGTAGCAGCGTTAGAGGTAACAGGCGAAGGACATGTTCCAGAAACGATGACTTTGAAAAGGTTGTTGTTATTTGTTAGCTGAACATTGGTAAGTGTATAACTAGCATTGGTAGCTGTTCCGATGTTGGTATAAGTACCACCTGCATCAGTACTAACCTGCCATTGGTAAGTTAAACCAGTACCTGTTGCAGCTACGTTGTAGGTAGCATTGTTGCCAACACACTCTACCGCATTTTGTGGTTGAGCTGTGATGGCTGGTGCTATTTGTACAGTGAGTGTAGCAGCAGATGAAGTAGCAGCGCCGCACTGACCAGTTACGATTACACGATATTGGTTGTTATTCATAACCGCTGTAACTGCAGTAGCTGTATAAGAAGCAGCATTGGCTCCAGCAATATTGGTAAAGCTGGTTCCACCGTTTGTACTAACCTGCCACTGGTAGCCGGTTACACCTGCACCGGAAGTTGAAACAGAGAATGTAGCGTTTGACCCTGCACATACAACAGCCGCGCCCGGACCAGCATCAATAGTGGGTGCGGTACCTGGGGAAACGGTGAAAGTAACAGTAGCGTTTTGTACAATAGAACCAGCTGTTCCTGTTACAGTAACATTGTATGTACCAGCCGCCAATAATTGTGTATTGTTTAAAGTTACCACTGTAGCATTACCTGGAACAACTGTTGAAGGAGCAAATGTTAGGGTAGCTCCTGCTGGAACATTTGAAGACGACAAAACTATTGGTGTTACGAAACCTCCAACAGATGATGTAGTGAGGTTAACGTTAGCAGTTGTTGGTCCAGCACAAGCAATGGTAGCTGGGGTAGTTGCACCAAAGGCGAATCCTGCAACTGCTGCTGTAATGGTAAAGTTTGCATTAGAAACATCAAAAAACACGTTATCAATCGCTTCAATTTTTACCTTAGCAGTTGTTGTTGGCGTATTTGGAATGGTCAACGTTTCTGTACCATCGTTAGGAGTACTTGCAGAAAGTTCAGTTGGGTAAGTTAAACCTCCGTCAGTAGATAAAGAAATTCTAACGTTTGCAGTGTTAAATGGTGCAGCATTTGTTCCAGCAATATTCCAGGTGATGGTGCGACTCGTATTCCCTTCCCATGACTCACCACCATTTGGAGCAGTTACAGTAAAGGGAGTAGTACCCGCAACATTTATTTGATATACAGTGCTGGTTTGGCAACCACCTGCACCTGCAGATACAACGCCACCTCCATTTGCTCTGTTATCTCTTACGGTGAGTTTGAATTTCATTGCTCGAGCAACTGGAGACAAAGTTTCTCCTTTTAATCCATTCATTGTAGCAGCTGGATTGGCTGGATAATTGGCATTGATAACAGCAACATCCGGGAAAGTACGGCTGCCTGTTAGTTTTGGCAAACGAGACTTAAATAAAGGAACGCTGTTATTAGGGGCCGCAGTAGCTCCTGCATTCCAGGTTGCTGTACCACTAAAGTCCCATTGTTCCCAATTATAAGTGATGGCATCGCCATTTGCATCAGTTGCAGTACCTGTAAGGGTAAACGGTGTGCTGATGGGTATGGTTACGCCATTAAAATTTAAAGGTGCAATAATGGGCAAAGTGTTTCCAGTTGGAGTTAAAACTGCACAAGTTGCACCATTACCTAATGTTACAAAATTGCTGATTTCATCGAAACTGATGGCGTGAAAATGAGGATCACTGTTTGGCTGAATGTTTTCAGCCCCGCATATTCCGGCATAAGCCTGTATCGTTGTTCCACTTCCTACTTCATATTTAGTAGTAATTGGGGATGAACCGCAACCAGCCATGCTATGATTTCCACCAAATTGATGACCCATTTCATGGGCTACATAATCGATATCATATGCATCACCAGTTGGTAGTGGACTACCAGTAATACCTCTCGCTTTACTACTACCACACGGAGAGTTTAGCTGTGCAAGCCCGCCACCACCAGTACTGAAAGTATGTCCAATATCATAATTGGCAGAACCAATATTCGCATCAATTACCGTCTGACTTTCATTGATTAAGACGTTGGCATTGTTGTTTCCAGTAAATGGATCAGTTCCTGCATTTAGAAATTCTACTAAATTATTATTTGCAACCAGTATCATTCTGATAGACACCTCTTTTTCATATACTCCTACCACTCTGTTTACAGATGTAACAATTGCCGCATGCAAAATTGCAGGGTTCGCACCAGCCGCAATACCTGGAGCTTGTGCGTATTCTCCAGTACAGGCAACTGCCAAACGATAAGTGCGCAAGTCAGTTCCCAAACAAGCAGCTTCTATTGATGGTCCATCACGAAAAACTGCCGGAGTAGAACTTTCCTCTACTGTGCAAGTGAAATTATTAGGTTTTGATAGGTCGGTACGAAAATAACTTATGTAGTTATCCGTCATCCCAACCGCATAAGGATCTATGTAAAAACTTCCGTTTACTGTTAAAACTTGCGCATGAAAACCTCTAGGAGTGTAATCTAAACGGATAGTGGCGGCTGGATCATCAATACCTTGACCAGCAAATGTTCTAATTTCAGGGAACCTTGATTCTAAAGCTGGCTCTTGAATACTACTTTCCCATACACGAAACTTTGCTGTTCTGCCGTCTGGCATGGGTAGCGAAAGCACTGGGGCTAAATTTCTGTTGTTGCGCACCTGATCTTCTTTTGGTAGTGACCATAAAAAAGATTTGATGGCTTGGTTTTCAAGACCAAGCGTACGAGATTTTAAGGGAATGATGACACGATTTTTTCCATCTAGTTGAATGGACCTTTCGCTTATGTCAGAAAAAAAATTGTTTTGAGCTTTCACCGAAAATCCGGTAAACAACAAAACAACAATCGGTAAGATAATAGCGTAAATTTTCTTCATTTTTTAAATTTTTGGTAACACAAAATAAGACAATCCAAGCATAGTTCCACCAACTGCCAATAAAAAAATGGCGTTGCGGTTGTTTTTATTCAACAAACATCAACGTCATTTAATATTATCTTTAAGCAAATATATTTACCCATTCCTTTTACACCATGATTCAATTCACCGACATCGGCCTTTATTGCCCACAAGGCGATTTTTACATAGACCCATGGAAACCAGTTAATAAGGCCATCATCACCCATGCACACAGCGACCATGCTCGGGCCGGAAGCCAATCGTATTTATGTACCCCAGACACCCTTCCTTTGCTGCAACTTCGCCTCGGGACGCATAATTATCAAACAGCAGCATGGAAGGAAAAAGTTTTTATTAATGGTGTGGAAGTGTCTTTTTTTCCTTCCGGCCATATCATCGGATCTGCACAGGTAAAACTTAGTTACAAAGGCGAAACCTGGGTATTTAGCGGCGATTATAAAACCACTGCCGATGGTTTTTCAGAACCCTTCGTACCCGTTCCATGCAACGTTTTCATTACAGAATCTACCTTCGGTCTACCCATCTATAAATGGAAAACACAGGACATTATTTTCAATGAAATGCAGCAATGGATATCACAAAACCATGCGCAAAAAATAACCAGTGTATTACTGGCTTATAGCCTAGGTAAAGCCCAACGCATACTACCCGCACTCGCTGCCACCGGTTTAAAAATATTTGCCCACGGTGCCATCTGCAACGTGCATGAAACCTTGCAGCAACAGGGCTGGAGCCTTCCCAACATTGAACGCATTACCGCCGCTACGAACAAAGAAGACATCAAAGGGCAAATTGTGATAGCACCTCCCGGCGCCGATGGTACCCCGTGGATGAAAAAACTCAGTCCGGCTGCCGTAGGCACCTGCAGTGGTTGGATGCAAGTGCGTGGCAACGCTCGCCGTAAAAATACCGATGCCGCTTTTATACTCAGCGATCATGCTGATTGGGATGGATTGTTGGCTGCCGTAAAAGCTACCGGTGCCAGCAAAGTATTCACCACACATGGCTTTAAGAGTGCGTTTAGCAAATACCTCAATGAACAGGGCATAGAATCGGCAGAAGTAAAAACTGCATTCGGAAACGAAGAAGAAACCGATACCAACCAAGAACAGGCCTTAAATCCAGCTTCATGAAAAAATTTGCATTGCTCATTCGTTTACTCGCCACCGGCAGTAAGGTGAACGTAAAAATAAAAGCACTGGAAGATTATTTCAACAGCGCACCAGAAGCAGACAGAATTTGGGTGATTGCCATCTTCAGCGGCAGAAGACCCAAAAGAGCCATGAGCACCGCTATGTTGCGGGAAGCCTGCATACAAATAACCGGCACACCCGTTTGGCTTTTCGAAGAATGTTACCATACCGTAGGCGATTTGGCAGAAACCATCGCACTGCTCTTGCCCAAACAAACCAATTTTGATGAGAATGAAAAAAGCCTGAGTTGGTATTTAAACCAACTGCATTTACTGGGCAGCGAAACCGATGAAAACAAATGGGCATTTGTTCAACATGCTTGGAACAATATGAGTAGCGATGAAATTTTTGTTTTCAATAAATTATTCACGGGCGGTTTCAGGATTGGCGTTTCCCAAAAACTAATGGTAAACGCATTGGCAAAAGCTACCGGACAGGAACCTGCCGTAATTGCCCATCGCATTACCGGAAAATGGGATCCAGCTATCAGCAACTGGGAAGAGCTGTTGTATTCTAGCTCAAATGAAAACGATCTCAGTAAACCATATCCATTTTACCTTGCTTATGCTGTAGAAACAGACCCCAGCGAACTGGGTAATATCCACGACTGGCAGGCCGAATGGAAGTGGGATGGTATTCGTGGACAGCTCATTAAAAGACAAGATGAATTTTTTATCTGGAGCCGTGGAGAAGAGTTGCTCACTGCTCAGTTTCCAGAATTACATGCATTGGCCATGCAGCTTCCCAATGGCGTGGCCATGGATGGGGAATTGATTGTGTTGAACCCAAACGCAGCGCCAAAGCACATTGAACCACTTCCTTTTTCATTGTTGCAAACCAGGATCAGCAGAAAAAATATTTCTAAAAAACAGCTCATCGAAGCACCCGTGAGTTTTATTGCATACGACTTGTTAGAATATGATTACAAAGACATTCGGGATACAACGTTAAGGGATAGACGAAGTTTGTTGCAACAAATGATACAGGAATTAGATCATCCTTTACTGAAGCTATCGCCGGTTATTGAAGCTAACAATTGGGATGCGTTAGCCTTGCAAAGAAGCGATGCCCGCCAAAATGGAAGCGAAGGCATCATGATCAAAAAGAAAGACGCAGTATACCAGGTGGGCCGAAAAAAGGGCGATTGGTGGAAGTGGAAGATCGATCCTCTTACCATTGATGCAGTACTCATCTATGCACAAAAAGGCCATGGCCGAAGAAGCAATCTCTACACTGATTATACTTTCGCAGTAAGCGATGGCGAAAAATTGGTGCCGTTTACAAAGGCGTACAGCGGACTCACCGACAAAGAGTTTGCTGCTGTAGATGCCTTTGTAAAAAGGAATGCGATCGAAAAATTTGGTCCGGTACGAACCGTAAAACCTGAGCTGGTTTTCGAAATTGCTTTTGAAGGCATTGCAGCAAGCAAAAGGCATAAAAGTGGCGTAGCCCTGCGTTTCCCTAGGATGAGCAGATGGCGGCAGGATAAAAAATTGGCAGACATCAACAGTTTGGAAGACTTAAAAAAAATGTTGGAACTTTATAAAAATGAAACAACCGCAACGGAGCAGCCCAAAAAATAATTACAAAAAATCGGTGGGCTATCAGGAGATCCATAAATGGTTGGCTGCTGGCAACAAACAGCCGTTTTTATTTCAACAGCAAAGCTGGGAAGCCTTAGGCGAGCAAAAAAGTGGATTGGTAAATGCACCCACTGGTTCGGGCAAAACGTACGCTGTTTTCTTAGGAGCACTTATACTTTTTATTAACCAGCACCCAAAAGATTTTCTCACCAAAAAAAACAACGGCCTCCAATTATTATGGATCACACCACTGCGAGCACTGGCTAAAGATATTGCACGTGCCATGCAGGAAGTGATTGATGAAATGGGAATACCATGGGAAATAGGGATTCGAAATGGCGATACATCTACCAATGAAAGGGCCAAACAAAAAAGACGGATGCCAGAAATTTTGATCATTACACCAGAAAGTTTGCACCTGCTACTGGCACAAAAAAATTACCATGAAACTTTTAAAACATTGCAAACGGTTGCCGTAGATGAGTGGCACGAATTAATTGGCAGCAAAAGAGGCGTTCAAGTAGAATTGGCCATGAGCAGGTTGGTAGGCTTACAAAAACAATACAATGTTTGCTATGCAACGAATAAAAAAGCTTCCACACCTAAAAAAATAAGCATCTGGGGTATCTCTGCTACCATCGGCAATTTGGAAGAAGCCATGGATGTATTGATGGCACCACTACACACCAGTGGTATACTCATAAAAGCGGCTATTCATAAAAAAATAAACATTGCTTCTATCATCCCAAAAGAAATGGAGAAGTATCCATGGTCTGGACATTTAGGTATTAAAATGGCCGATCAAATTTTACCCATCCTACACCAAAACCACACCACACTGGTATTCATCAACACCCGCGGCATGAGTGAAGTGTGGTACCAGCATTTGCTCAACATCGATCCATCACTTGCAGGCGCTCTTGCGCTGCATCATGGAAGCATAGAACCTGAACTAAGAATGTGGGTAGAAGAAGCCTTGCACACTGGCACTTTATTGGCAGTAGTGTGCACTTCGAGTTTAGACCTAGGAGTAGATTTCAGGCCGGTAGAAACGGTGATACAAGTTGGCTCTCCAAAAGGAGTTGCCAGGTTTTTACAACGTGCTGGAAGAAGCGGTCATCAGCCGAATGCAGAAAGTAAGATATGGTTTCTACCCACACACTCTTTAGAACTATTGGAAGCGGCGGCACTCAAAGAATCGATGGAACAAAGCTTAATTGAAAGCAGAACACCCTTCACGCTTTGTTTTGATGTGTTGCTGCAATACCTATGCACACTCGCTATTTCAGAAGGATTTGACAGCGACCAAACTTTTGAAGAAGTAAAAAATACTTTTTGTTACGGCGAAATCACCAGAGAAGAATGGAACCAACTTTTACAATTTCTTACCAACGGTGGCAAGGCCTTGCAACAATACGACGACTATAAAAAAGTGGAAGTCATTGATGGCCTTTACAGAATCACCAGCAGAAGAATGGCCATGCGGCATCGCATGCACATCGGTACTATTGTGAGCGATGCCATGCTGAAAGTAAAATTTATGGGTGGTGGATTTTTAGGGGTTATAGAAGAATGGTTCATCAGCAGATTGCAACCCGGCGATGTGTTTACGCTGGCAGGAAGAAATCTAGAATTCGTGATGATCAAAGACATGGCAGTGTTGGTGAAAAAGTCGACCTCTAAAAAATCGATCGTACCCAGTTGGATGGGTGGCAGAATGCCATTGAGTTCAAACCTAGGCAAAATGTTGCGTAAAAAACTCACAGATGCTGCGGAAGGTAGTTTTACAGAAGAAGATGTTGAAATAATCGCCCTTCAACCACTGCTGAATTTGCAACAGGAGCTCTCCCACATTCCATTGAGCAATGAATTGTTAATTGAACACATTGAAACCAAAGATGGTTTCCATGTTTTTATTTATCCATTCGAAGGAAGACTTGTGCACGAAGCCATGGCTGCACTCTTGGCGTACCGCATCAGCAACATTACGCCCATTAGTTTTTCGGTGGCCATGAACGATTATGGATTTGAGTTACTAAGCGATCAGCCCATCCCCATTGATGATACCAATGTGTATGAGTTGTTTTCGGAAGAAAATTTGTTGACGGATATTCAGAAAGCGGTGAATGCTACAGAAATGACCAAACGCAAGTTCCGTGACATTGCGGTGATTGGTGGACTCATTTTTCAGGGTATGCCTGGCGAGCAGGTGAAACAAAAACATTTACAATCCTCTGCATCTCTGTTGTATCGGGTGTTTACAGAATATGATCCCAACAACCTTTTGTTGCGGCAGGCATTCAACGAAGTGTTAGACCAGCAGATGGAAGAAGCGAGGTTGCGCAATATGTTGCAACGCATTCAGCAAAGCAAGGTCGTGATTCGTTTTCCTAAACAGCTCACACCGTTTTGTTTTCCCATTAAAGTAGATAGCATCCGTGAGAACCTGAGTTCAGAAAAACTGGAAGATCGCATTCGAAAAATGCAGCAACAGTTGAGTAAAAAGTAATGATGCAGTATTACGGCATAGCATTCTTTAAAATCAAAGTGCAAATCATTCATTACGCCGCCGCATCGCTTTCAGCGAACGAAGACTATGAAATTCATAAACCTACAAATATCTTATCTCTTGTAAGATTTATAAAATATTGGGATATTATATAAATCACATTGGTATAAAAATAAACCTCGAACGCTTAGTCTCCCTTCAGCCCCTCTTCAACCAACCCGTAACGCTCATCCTATCTCTACTAGACGATCGCACTTCATGTTCCAATTCATCGCTTTTGAAAAAAACCGCGCACTGCTGCTCGGGTGATATTTTTTGTATCCCATCTGCATGATGCAGCCAAAGTTGGCCACCATCGGCTTCCTTCCAGTCTTTATTGAGGTAACATACCAAAGAAAACTGGCGGTTATCGTCGTTCTTAAACTGGTCTTTGTGTTTGTGATAGGCTTGTCCTTTTTCGTACACTGCGAAATGAAATTCATATTCTTGAATGCCTGCATAACAGGTACGATTGAGGTAAAGGATCAATGAATCCATTAATAGCAGAAACTCTTGTTCAAAGGGGTTGTCGTGGCTTTTATCTAACCAATATATCTTGTCTCCTCTTGTTTGCTGAAGTGGATCTTTCAACAAATCATTTCCGATGCCTGCCGGTTTCATCAACTGCAGTAACTGCAGTTGCCGTATGTGTTGCAACAAACCTTCGGCCAGCCTTTGGCTGAGAAATTCCTGATCGATGCCTACTTGTTGTTCGATGTATGACTGTATCAACCCTTCAAATTGTTCTTTCATCACTGTAATTGAAAGAACAAGATAGACTTAATTAACTGCGGGCGCAGATAAAAAACACATCAATATCGAAGAAGTAAATAAAAATCAGTCATCTGCTCATTGGAAAAATATAAGGACTTATACTGAAACATTAAAATCTCTCAATGCATCATTCAAGCTTGTTTTTAAGTCGGTGCTCGGCTTGCGCTGGCCAATAATCAATGCGCAACCAACGCCGTATTCACCTGCAGGAAATTGTTTGTTGTAGGTACCTGGAATCACCACACTTCTAGCCGGGACAATGCCTTTCATTTCTACGGGAGTAGCACCACTCACATCAATGATCTTGGTACTTTGAGTAAGCACCACATTGGCACCCAATACCGCTTCTTTTTGTACCCGAACGCCTTCTACCACAATGCAGCGGCTACCCACAAAAACACCGTCTTCAATAATTACAGGGCTGGCTTGTAAAGGTTCTAACACACCGCCAATACCTACGCCACCACTAAGGTGCACGCCCTTGCCAATTTGGGCGCAGCTGCCTACAGTGGCCCAAGTATCTACCATGGTACCCTCATCTACATAAGCACCAATATTTACGTAAGATGGCATCAACACCACATTTTTTGCAAGGTAAGCGCCATAACGGGCAACAGCATGTGGCACTGCACGCACACCCAATTCTTTGTAGTTGCTTTTAAGCTTCATTTTATCATAAAACTCAAAAGGAGGAAGGGTAAAAGTTTCCATTTGTTGAATGCCGAAATACAACAGAATAGCTTGTTTTACCCATTCGTTTACCTGCCAACCATCGGCTACAGGAGCAGCCGTTCGCAAATGGCCTTTATCTACCTGCTCAATTACGTCTCGTACCGCCTGCACATATTGTTCTTCTTTCAGCAAATCACGGTTTTGCCACGCGGATTGTATCAAATCTTTTAGTTCCATTTTTAAAATTTGGTGCAAACTTATAGCAGTTCTTTCTAAAATCAATAGCTATTTAAACTATCATTTATATTCTATATTTGACAAAGCTTTTCAACTTTTAAACAACCAATTTATGCGCATAGGTTTTGATGCAAAACGAGCTTATCAAAACGGAACGGGCCTCGGACATTACAGCAGAACCCTTATACAGTCGCTGGCAAAAACATTTCCAGAAAATGACTACTTTTTATTTGCGCCCAAAATAACCGACCGATTCAATAGTAACCTGTACCCAAACCTGCAGCCCATTTCCCCCACCAAGTTCCCTTATACATTTTTAAAAGCTGCATGGCGAAGCAGTGGGGTTAAAAAAGAATTGGCGGCATTAAACATCAACTTGTACCATGGGTTGAGTCACGAAATTCCTGCAGTCATACATCACACCGGCATCAAATCGGTTGTAACCATTCATGACCTTATATTTGAAAGATATCCGGCACAATACAATCCGATAGATGTGTTTATTTATAGAAAAAAATTTAAACACGCCTGTAAAAATGCCGATGCCATCATTGCCATCAGCAAACAAACCAAACAAGATCTGGTAGAAATTTATCAGTTGCCCGCCGATAAAATTACTGTTTGCTACCAAAGTTGCGATCCATCTTTTATGCAACAGGTGACATCGGAAGAAAAAGAAACCATTCGAATATTATATGATTTACCTCAACAATATTTTTTAACGGTGGGCTCTATCATCGAAAGAAAAAATTTGCTCACACTTTGCAAAGCCATGTTGTTGCTGAAAGCTCAAAAGGTAAACATTCCCTTGCTGGTAATTGGCAAAGGAGATGGCTATGAAAAAAAGGTTCGCCAATTTATTCAGGAACATCAATTACAAGAGTGGGTATTGTTTTTATCAGATAATACCGTGGCGAGAGAACATCCTTCATTTAAAAACTCTAACCACTTTCCAGCCATTTACCAAATGGCAGTGGCCATGATTTATCCTTCTACTTTTGAAGGTTTTGGTATTCCTATTTTAGAAGCGCTTTGCAGCAGGGTTCCAGTAATTACTTCCAACGTTTCCTGCATGCCAGAAGCAGGCGGTGATGCGGCGGCTTACATTTCCCCTTTTGATGAAAAGGATTTAGCTGAAAAAATGAAAGCCATTGCTACTGATGCGGCACTAGCCGAAAGTATGAAAGAAAAAGGGTGGATACATGCACAAAAATTTTCTGCGGAACTTTGCGCAACAGCAGTAATGAATGTTTACAAAAAAATATTACCATGAGTTTTTTATTAGACATCAAAGAAGCCGTAGCCGTTTTAAACAATGGAGGTACAATTTTATATCCAACAGATACGGTGTGGGGACTTGGCTGCGATGCTACCGATGAAAAAGCTGTAGAAAAAATTTACCGCATCAAAAAAAGAAATGAAGAAAAAAGCATGATCATATTACTGGCCAACGAAGCCGACATTTTGAAGTATACCAATGACCCCAATCCCGTGATATTCGACTACATTAAAAATGTATTCAAACCCACCACAGTCATTTATGAAGGCGCTCGAAATCTGGCAAAAAACTTGATCAACATTGACGGCACTGTGGGCATTCGTATTGTAAAAGATCCATTTTGCAAAGCGTTGATTGATGCATTGGGAAAACCCCTGGTGTCTACTTCCTCTAATATTTCTGGTTACCCGGCTCCAGCGCTTTTTGAAGATATAGATGCCGAAATAAAAAGTGGTATTGACTATATTGTGCAACACCGACAAGAAGATAGAACGCCTTCAGCACCGAGTACTGTAATCAAATTATCTAATGATGGCACTATTCATATTCTGAGGCCCTGATATTTTACAACGCAAAACCTACACCAAGCTGAACGTTTTGGTTTTTCCATTTTTCTCTGTTGTCGATATCGTTGAGATTGGTTAAACCAATTCCATACCTCCCGTAGATCCTGATTTTAGAAATGTTTAATTGCAAACCACCTACCATACTAAAGTCACCTTTAGTGAATGAGTTGGCACCATTGTTCACCAAGTTGGTATTGTCATCGATCAAAATTCCAAATTGTGGGCCCAGTTGAAAACTCACAAATGGGTTGGGACTATAATTAAGTAGTAAAGGAATTTTGAGATACTTCAGTTTTACCTGATCTAATTCATTGAATTGATACACATCACTAAATTTGTTACTAGTGTCGATATTAGTTTGACTGAAAATAACTTCTGGCTGAATGCCAAATTTTTTGCTCAAAGGAATCGTGGCAAATGCGCCTGCCTGGTAGCCATAACTAAACTGGTCTTTAAAAGATTGCCCGTCAATTTTGTTGATGTCGGCACCGGCTTTTATACCCAAGTAAAACTTTTGCCTTTTTTGAGCAAAGGAATTGGTAACGCATAATACAAGTAAGATTGCTGATAAAAGGAATTTGATTTTCATAATTGGTTTGTTTTTCTAATTCGTGCCAAGATTAATGCCATTTTGTTGTTTTTGAATGTAGTTGAAACTTGCTTAACAAATATTTCTCAAAAGGAAACAAACCATTTTAAGAACTCCTTTTACAGGAAGCAGTTTAAAAAAATTAGTGCGTACCCAATAAGAGTTCAATACGGAGACAGCAATTGTATTTATAATTTTATATTGCTTTGTAACTGTAAACCCTTACCTTTGCGCCGATTTTAAGAATTTCTGAGAATTACATGATATGCTCAGATGCTGTTGATAGCAGGTATACTTTTTTACATTATACCATTAGGTTAATCAATTTCCCCCAACGGCCAGACGCATTACATGTGACCATCAAAAAACTTTTTTTTTGACACATGTGCTGTTGTTATTTTGGCAATAGCATGCTTTTTATTAAAATTTATGAATACAATGAATGCATTTGAAGCATTAGGCCTCAACGAAAACATCGTGCAGGCAATTACAGACCTTGGGTTCGCAGAACCCACCCCCATTCAGCAACAAGCAGTTCCGGTATTGTTATCTGGCACAACAGACTTTGTTGGATTGGCACAAACAGGAACAGGTAAAACCGCCGCTTTTGGTTTACCCTTGTTGCAATTGATAAACGCAGCAGATAAATTTCCACAGGCATTAATCGTTTGTCCTACACGTGAGTTGTGCTTACAAATCACCAACGATTTGGTATCATTCAGCAAACACAGTCGCGGCATTTTAGCAGAACCTGTTTACGGTGGTGCTTCTATCACCATGCAAATTCGGAACCTCAAAAGAGGTGTTCAAATTGTAGTGGCTACGCCAGGTCGTTTGATTGATTTGATTGAAAGAAAAGCAATCGACCTACAAAAAGTAAAGTACGTAGTATTGGATGAGGCCGATGAAATGCTCAACATGGGCTTCAGAGACGACATCGATTTCGTACTTAAAAATACCATCAACAGGGAAAGCATTTGGTTGTTCAGTGCTACCATGCCACCAGAGGTAAGAGCCATCGCTAAAAATTTCATGGAAAATCCAAAAGAAATTACGGTGGGTAAAAAGAACAGTGGTAATGTAAACATCGATCACCAATTCTTCGTTTCACCCGCACACAGCAGGTATGAAACTTTGAAGCGCTTAATAGATTTTAATCCAGGCATGTATGGCATTATTTTCACCCGTACCAAAGCAGATGCACAAGATATCAGTGAACGCCTATCTAAATCGGGTTACGAAATTGAAGCATTGCATGGCGATCTTACACAACAACAACGCGATAGGGTAATGGGTCGTTTCCGTACCAAAGCGCTTCAGTTGCTAATTGCAACAGACGTTGCAGCACGTGGTATTGATGTAGATGGTATCACACATGTTATCAACTACGAATTACCTGATGATATTGAAGTGTATACACATAGAAGTGGAAGAACCGGCCGTGCTGGTAAAACTGGTATCTGTTTGTCTATTTGCCACAGCAGAGAAACTTTCAAAATAAGAACACTCGAGAAAATGGTAAACGCCACTTTCCACAAATTAGATATTCCAAGTGGTAAAGACGTTTGTCGCAAACAGTTCTTCCATTTTATGGACAAGCTGATTACTGCAGATATTTCTCATGGCGATTATGAAACTTACCTTCCAGACCTCATGACAAAATTTGAGCATGTTACAAAAGAAGAAGTTTTACAAAGAGTAGCTGCTTTAGAGTTTGATCATTTTCTGAAGTATTATGAAAATGCGGAAGACCTGAATGTAAGAGATGCAGGACGCAGAGACAGACCAGATATGAAAGACAACAGCAGCAGAAGCGATAGAACCAACTTCAACCGCCGTGACAATGGCTATACCCGTTTGTTTGTAAACCTGGGTACCAAAGATGGTTTCTACAAAGCAAGTTTCTTACAATTTATTTTAGACGAGAGCAATCTTAAAAAAGAAGTGTTGGGTAAAATAGATATGAGAGACATGAACAGCTGGATAGAAGTTGATCATGCCAATGCCGCAAAAATGATCAATTCAATTGATGGCAAACGCTACAACAATCGCACCGTGAGAATGAACGAAGCAGATGGTGGATTTAAAAAACCAAATGATGAAGGCGGATTTACTCCACGAAGAAACGACGACGGTGGCGGAAGAAAAAGAACTTTCGCACCAAGAGAAAGAAAAAGCTTTGGTTAATATGTACTGACAATCAAATTATACCGATTGGACAAACAATATAGTCCAATATCGGCTATCGCCTAATTGTACTATTTGTTTGATACCATCGGCATTTACCACTGCAAGATTTATAAAATATTGGCATATTCTATAAATCAAATTGGTATTAAATCCCCCACCGTTTGGTGGGAGATTTTTGTGTTATGATAATCTGGATAGATATTGTTGTAAATATTAGTGTAATAACCACCACAACACTATCTAATAATAGTAACGGTTCCTTTTAATATTTCGGTAGCATCTGCAGAAGGCTGTATAATGTATATGTAAGACCCCGTAGGCTGTTCAGCGCCCTTGTAAGTACCATCCCATGGGCGGGCATAACCTTTCGACTCAAATATTTTTTGCCCATACCGATTAAAAATGGTCACCATTGCATCCGGGTAAGCAGCCAATGCTGGTATTCTCCAGTTATCGTTCAAGCCATCTCTGTTGGGCGTAAATGCATTGGGTACAAAAATGGTTCGCACGATTTTTACATTCATAGAATCAGATGCCACACATCCGTTGCGTTGGTCGGTAGCCATTAAACGATACGTAATGTCGCTTTGTGTTGAAGTAATGGGCGTTAATATTATGGGCGAACTTAATGATGTAGCAGGTGTCCATAAAAAATCATAAGCTGATGCATTGGCTATGCTGGCTCCTATGATACTGGTTTCGCCAGGGCGAAGAAAAATATCTGGACCGGCATCTACTATTGGCTGCACCGCTATAGTCAATAATTGACTAACTTCTGCCGACAAACAACCTACTGCATTTAGTACACGCAAGCGCACATTGTAATTACCAGCGCTGCTGTAGGTTCTGCTAAATGGCGGAACGCTGCTACCTGTTCCGTTTCCAAAATCCCATAACCAGCTACTGGCATCTGAGCTGGCATTTCCCGCAAAGCGAATGGGCAACCGTTCACAAAGCGTATCGCTGAGTACTACAAATCCTGCTGTAGGATTGGCAGCAATAAGATTGATGATTTGTTCGGTGGTATCGCTTGGGCAGCCACCTACACTAACGGCATGGCGTACACGAATATTATTTGCAGCTAGGAGATATGAATGAGATGTTGCATTACTGGTGCTAATATTGTTTGTAACGCCATCGCCATAAGACCAGTACCAGTTAGAAGGCACCCCTGGATTAAAGGCGGTAGCAGATGTAAAAAAATATGTGCTATCTACACAGGGTTTTCCGCTTAAGGTAAAATTGCTATTGGGCTTGGCACTCACGTTAACGGTTAGCCTAAAAGTATCGCTGCTGCAACCATTGCTGCCTTTCACCACTAAAGCTACATTGTACGTTCCTACACTCGTATAAGAATAATTGAAAGGGTTGCCATTGGTTCTAACTTGAGCATCTCCATTTCCAAAATTCCATTGCCATTGAGTGATGACTCCCGCTGCAATAGTAGAGTTATCGCTAAACTGAATGGCCTGACCTACACAAACATTTCGATCGTATCGAAACAAAGCAACTGGGTTTGGCAAAACAGTAACCGTTTTACGAATGGTATCGCTGCTACAGTTTTGGTTGGAGGTTACCACTAATGAAACAGTATAAACACCCGCATTGGCATACCGATGGTAAAATGGATTTCCATTACTACTAACCAACGTATTGCCGTCACCAAAATTCCATCTCCAACTGCTGATGTTCCCGCCAGCTACCAAAGAACTATCTGTGATGTACACTGAATCTGAACTGCAAATGGCGCCAATCACTCCAAAATTAGAAATTGGTTGTGATAAAATGTTGATGGTTTTAATGGTATCATCTATGCAACCATTATCTGCAATAATTCTATAACGCACGGGGTGCGCACCGCTGGTTGTAAATTTTTTGCTGCAATTTTCTGTAAGCTGGGTGCTGTTGTCATCGAACAACCAATTGTAACCGGTGATGTTGAAACCAGCCGCGGTAGAGTTGTTCGTAAACTGAATGGTATCGGCTAAACAGCGTGCATTCGAAAAATTAAAATCAGCAGTGGGGCCTGGTTTCACCACAATGGCAATACTGGCATTTTCTGTTTGATTGCAATTGGCAATTACAGGTGTGGTAAAAGTAATGGGCAAATAATAAGTACCTAACTCTGAAACCGTAAAATCTTGTTGAAGGGTATACACGTAATAGGTTCTTCCATTTATTAGTTCTGTACCAACTGGTATCGGATTGGCAATAATTGAATCTGTGTTGGGAAATAAACCAGTTACCTGACTCAATTTCCAGTGAATATTATTGGCCTGGTATGCCAGCTTCACAAACAATCTCAGCGGTGTATTTTTACAGGTAAACGTATCCGTTAGTCCACTGCTATTGTTTACATTTTGAAGCTCGCTGTAATTGTTTAAATTATTGATAAGCGTACCTACATTGTAACCATAGCTTTCATAATTACCCAAACCGTATACTGTGGCATTGAATGTAGAATCAGATACGATGATATGCTGTGCTGCCGCACCCACAAATCGAACAAGGGCAACAGAATAAGACGGTAGATTTGGATGAGGAATAATTTGGGCAGGTGGTACCACGCCTCCATCAACTCTTAAAGAAGCTACGCCTGCTGTGGGTAAAAATATGTTGGTGTACACATAATCAATCGACGATCTTCTGCTCACATAAAATAACACTGATTTTTGGCCTTGTTCAATTGGGCTGATGTAAAACATTTCAGGATCACCATACGATGGAGGCGAAGGGCTTGTGGTTGGAAAATTCCAGCATTGATTTTTATTGGTCATGTACTGTGCAACCATAAAGGGCTTATCGGAGTTAATGTAATCGCCTCCGGTAGAATCCATGAATTCGTAATAAAAATTTTTGATCAACCCTGTTAATGGTACTCCGTTGCGCAACACAATAGTGGCAGGATCCTGCACGCATACCCTGTAATAGTTGCGGTTGGTTTCGTTGATGTCGGTGTTGGTATTGTTGATGGTATGGTAAGTGAGATAACGTGTTCCCCAGGCCGAAGATGGAAAAACCTGCTGGTGCATGTATTCCCCGCCATCGCCCCTACACAACCTAATACCACCAGATCCTGAAAACAGGGCGATGGGGTGACATTGCCCATCAGCGCCAATTACAGAAACAAATTTACTCCCGGTCATGTCTTTACTTGCCGATGCCGGATTACCATTAAAAATAGCTTTTCCAAATATGTTGTACATCTCTCCCTTGTTGAGATTGACGGTATAGGTTTGTCCGGGAAGCCATCCTTCTTTGGTAGTATCAGCAGGTGTTATTTGCACCCTTGTGTTGTTTTCTGATGCAATTACATATGCCCACGAATACCAATCATTTGGGCTACTTTGAGAAGTGGTTTGGGAATAGTTGATAGAATAATACGTATATCCAAAAGTTTCTACAGGCATGAGCATGGTAGCTCCAGAAACCATAGGGCCATAAACGTGTGCATAAGCGGCCACGGGCACATCACTCACGATGTGAATTCCTTTAGATGATAATCCATCGGTTAATATGCGCGCATCGTCTACTCCCGATTTGGGTATGAGAATGGAAGCATTAACAGTATTGGCAGGTATATTTAAAGTTTGCGACCAGGTAGTATTATTGATGGAAACGGTAACAGTGGCCGCTTGTTCTGCACTAATATAAATGGCCAGTTCCTGATTATTCAGAGGCAATTCGTTGAAAAATTTATAATTGAATCCATACCCCAGCCAAAACTCTTTTCCGCGGTTAGACTTATCCTGGGCTCTTAAACCAAACGAAACCATTAAAAATAAAATTATAATAAAAACGCTGCGCATTGATAATTGGTATCTAAAAAAAGGAGTAATTCACAGAAGATCAGTATAAAATACCCAAATTAAACAATTTTAGTTAGCTCACACTAGCTCTCAGAATCATTTACACCCTTTTACTAAAAATTGAGTGTTTACACTCAATTTTAAAAATAGGTATTTATGCTCATGAAATAATATTGCATAACGTATAATTTCAACGCTTAAAACTGATACTGCTACCCCTCCCGAATTCTACTATAATCTCGGCTTTTTTGAGCCTATCTTAACCAATCAATTACTTTAAAATGAGAAAAAGTTTTATGAGACAAAAGTTTACACTCTACCTGATCATGATTTTTATTATGATAGGAATTTCTACAGAAGCTCAGGTTGGAACGGGTGTTTTTAACACCCAAAAATGGCGTTTTAGCGATCCCAAACAATTTGGATTTACTGTGTTAGACGTTCATTTTCTAAATAATAATTTTGGAATAGCCGTTGGCGGTAATGGTGGAATTGCCATCACAAATGATGGAGGTACTAAATGGCAATATGGTCCATTTACCTTTAATGCTGCAAATGGATTAAAAACAACCAGAACTTTTTCGGATGTTCATATTGCTAACACAACTGTGGCTTATGCTGTGGGCGAAGGAGGTTTAATGGCAAAAACAATAGACGCCGGACAAAACTGGTCTTTAGTTATGACACCCTTATTTGCAGGATCAAGAAATATAAATACTTGCTGGTTTTTAAACAAGGATACTGGTTATATTGCCGGGCAATTTAATACACCTGATTCTTTACCCAAATTATATGTAACCAGAAATGGGGGTAATACCTGGGATTCTCTCGCTGCTCCGCAAGTGGTGGGTAAAACAAGAGCAGGTTTTGTAGCCAATTCAACATACGCTCCTATAGATTTAAATATGGATGCTAAAGCAAAAGAAATTTATAGAATCATATTTGTAAATGCAAATCTTGGTTATATAAGTGGTCAATCAAGTCCATTATTCCCTAATTTGGGAATTCCTAATATCACCAATGCAACCACTTGTGCTCTTTCGGGAACACAAATTACCGGCACTCACGCCGCAGCGTTGCTTTGGAAATTCAGCAACGGTACCCTGACTGATTATTCAATCAGTAAAGAAAGATTGGGATATACAGGTATTAATACAATTCCATCACTTATAAACTGTACAACTAAGTATGGTTCAATTACACCACAGACCCAGCAATACAGAGCCATGAACGTATATGATGATTCTACTGTAGTATTGATGTCATTTAATAATAATACTGTAGTTAAAGTTAGAACTGGCAGAAATGATAGTACGGTAAATGTGAATACAGGATTGAAAGAAAATGGAAAATACGAATTGCTCAACTATTCTGGACTTACCGTATATAATCCCGCAACCCTTTCACAGGCGGTGGTGTATCCTCCAATTCCAACTACACCTCAGGTTTTACTAGCATCTAACCCATATCAAATGAGGAAATCTAGAAATGGAAAACTACATGCTACTGCTAATTTTGGTTTAATGTGGACAAGCGTTGATACAGGAAGAAACTGGGTGCAAGAATTAAGTTTACCACAAGGCAGAAATTATAGCAGTTTTGCTACTTGGGCTTTTGATATTTTGCCAAGTGGAAAATTTGTTACCTTAGGACAAGGTGGTGTAGTGGCAGATTCTATACCTGGTGGCGCGTTTAACAGTAGCTATGAATTTGTTGGAAGTGGTGGCAATGTTGTTGATTTTACTAATTGTAATAACGGAATTGTTACCGGCGGTGCAAGCATTGCGGTTACTACCAATGGAGGAGCAAGTTGGGTTGCTAAAAACAGAGCCGATTTTGCTAGTTCCTTCTTTTCGATCAATGGATTTCATTATACCAGTTTAAACAAGGCATATTTTGCAGTAAGCAACGGAACACTATACGGCTCACCCGATCAGGCAACCACATTAGATCCTATATTCTCCAATTTTTCTTTCCGGATGAACGATGTTTATGGTTTTGGAACAGATACCATTTATGGTTTGGGTTATAGTCAATTTAGCGTTCCTACCGCTAGCAGAAAGTCTTCTTTTTTCCGCAGTACCAACGCGGGTACCACTTGGCAAACGGTTGACATTGTAACCTCTAGCCCTGCCGCTCCTCCTGCTCCCGCTTTTACTGCACCAACCTTAATAAAAATGGCATTCCCTAGTTCTAATGTAGGGTATGCAATAGGAAGCCGAAATGGTGTATATAAAACAACCAATGGTGGGCTTACCTGGACAAGCATCAATCCTTTCCCTGCATTAAACGAAAATATTGGAGGCGCTTTTATATCATATACAGGTGTATCAGCAATTGATAACAATACAGTTTTTGTAGTAGGAAATATGTTTGCTGGTGGTACTAATGTTAGAAGAGTGTATAAAACAACCGATGGCGGTACATCCTGGACAGATATAGCTGGTAGCATTAATACACAGTTGCCTTCAGGAAATATGACTAATATTTTATTCAGTGATGCAAATAATGGCTATGTTGTGGGTAGTAGTGTTATGTTTATTACTAATAATAGTGGTACAAGTTGGACCATGGAAATAGCTCCTCATGGTAATATCCACAATGCACTTGGTTTTGCTCCACGCACTGTGCCAGCATCTGTACCTTTTGCAAACAGAAAATTATTTATTGGTACAATCAGTTTTGGAAGTGGTATCCCTTCAATTATGGAGTTCGGAGACACGTTAAATGTAAACGTAAATGCAACTGAAGTTATCACCAACGCTAATTGCACCAATTTAACTGCAGGCGCCATTACATTAAACACAACAGGTGGAATTGCTCCCTACACTTACAGCATCAATGGTGGTCCTTTCCAAACTTCTAATACTTTCACAGGCCTAACAGCAGGTGTAAAGTCAATTGTTATAAAAGATAATTTCTGCGGAACTATTACTAAAAACATAACCGTAGGCTTTACGGATAATTTAACCTTAACCACCAATAGGGATACGTCTGTTTGTGCAGGTGCGCCAGTACAAATGATTGCTACTAGTGCCGCTAACGCCTATTCATGGACGCCTTCAGCAGGGTTGTCTAATCCAGCTATTAGTAATCCGGTTGCCATTGTAAATAACAATACTAGTTTCACCGTAAGGGCTACTTTGAATAGCTGCGTAAGAACAGCCACTGTAAATATTACCATCAGACCAAATCCGGTGGTAAGTGCAGGCCCAGACAAAACAATCGTAGATGGTGCCGATGTAGAACTTAACGGAAGCGCCTCTGGCAACACTGTTTCTATTGCATGGTTGCCAGCAGCCACCCTTACGGGAGCCAATACATTTACGCCTATTGCTAAACCTTCTACCACTACCACTTACACCATGACGGTAGTGAATGACCAAGGTTGTACCTCTAATGACAACACTGTGGTAACTGTGATTCCTTATTGCGTTAAAGTGATGAATGCATTTACACCCAATGGTGATGGTATCAACGATAGATGGTTGGTAACCAACGGCGCTGCTTGTACCAATCAAATTGTTGTAAAAGTGTATAATCGCTATGGCAATGAAGTGTACAGCAACGAAAATTACCAAAACAATTGGGATGGTACCTATAAAGGCAAACCCATTCCGGATGGTACTTACTACTATGTAATTAACTACAGGTTAATAAGCGGTAGGGTTGTACCAGCTAAAGGAGACGTAACCATTTTGAGATAACACTAAACACAACTGATTAAAATGAAAAAATACATTCTTTCAGCAGTCCTGTTAACCAGCGCTGTTACAACTTACGCACAACAATTGCAAACATCCTCTATGTATGATATGCAGGGATTGCTCCACAACCCATCTTTAGCAGGCGTTCAGCAAGATGAAAACATCAAAGGGATGATGGGTGCCAGTTACCGCCAGCAATGGAGTGGTATCAGCGGTGCTCCGCAAACTGTAACGGTATTTGGATCTTTCCAATTACCAAAGCAAAAAATTGGTATAGGTGGTTATTTGTACAACGATAAAACAGGCCCTACTTCCAGAACAGGCATTCAATTATCACTGGCTAAACACATCATTTTTAATGACGGCGGAATATTTTCGTTGGGTATCGAAAGCAGGTTTCAGCAATACGCAATTGATCGTGCGAAGTTGAGCGAATCTATAGCAAATGATCCTGTATTGGGTGCCAGCGACAATCGCTTTAAATACGATGCTGGATTTGGCATATCTTACACCAACAAGCAATGGCAGCTGGGAGCATCGGTATCTCAACTGGTACAATCTAAGTTAGATTTTTACAGTGGCAATCTTACCACAACAGAAGAAGCCAGATTGTATCGTCATTATTATTTTCATGGTAAATACAATTGGGATGTAGATGGCACCACTACCATCACCCCCAACTTGATGGTTATTTATTTGCCCAATGCGCCAACCGAAGTGGTAGGTGGGGCAAGGGTAGAACACAATCAATTGCTTTGGTGGGGCTTGGGATACCGATCTACCCAAAGCTGGTTATTGTCTGCCGGTTTACACATCAAACAAAAATTTACCCTTGGTTATTCTTATGACATTTATAGAAACCCAGTTGGTTTATTCAACGGTGGCAGTAATGCACATGAATTTTTGTTGAGGTACAATTTTATTAAATAGTTTTCTCATGCAGGTATAGGTTTAATGTTAAAAGCAGCCGACCTTAACGGTCAGCTGCTTTTTTTAATCACTTGTAAAAGCTTCATTCAAAAAAATAACCCGCCGATTTTATTTTTCCTTTATGATTAGAGTGGCTATCATAGATGACCAAATGCTCATCCTCAAGGGTTTGCAAAAACTCTTGGCAAATACTTGTAATATAGCTGTTGTTGCGGTGTATACAGACGCAGAATTGTTGCTGGATGCATTTGAAAAAGAATTGCCTGATGTTTTGGTTATGGACTTACAGATGCCCCGAAAATCGGGCGTAGAGCTGGCTGGCGTTATAGCGAAATCCTTTCCCTCTGTTAAAATGATCGCTTTAACCAATGTAGATGTATTGATTCAGATGAAAGAAATGCTTCAAACAGGTTGCCTTGGTTATCTGCTCAAAGATGTGAAACCGACTGTACTAATAGAAGCCATTGAAACGGTACAGCAGGGAAAACAATATATAGATGATGCTTTTAAAATTCAATTGTACAAAAGCATTGGATTGCATGTTGATAAATACCTCATTACCCGTAGAGAAAAAGAAATCCTGAAATTACTAGCACAAAAAAACAGTAGTCAACAAATAGCCAACAAACTTTACCTCAGCCTTAAAACGGTTGAAAACCACGAAAATAATTTGTTGCATAAACTCAAAGCAAAGAGTACCTCTGGATTGGTAAAACTAGCCATCAATGAAGGGCTATTGTAACCTATACTCAGTCATCATTATTGTTTATTCTATTTCTCATCTACTTTATTACACTTTCTAATATTCCTGCTTCTGTATTTTTATACCAATGTGATTTATACAATATGCCAATTTTTTATAAATCTTATCCCGAATGCTTTCGGGAGTAAATGCCGATGGTATCAAACAAATAGTACAATGAGGCGATAGCCGATATTGGAATATATTGTTTGTCCAATCGGTATTATTGCAGTTCATGTTGTATTTTTAAATTTCAGCCAATTTTTAAATGGCCAGCACAACTACATGAATTTGTTGCAATCACACATATTTCACATTCAACAACTTGTTCGAAAAAATATTTGTCCATTTATTTGGTTGCTGGTATTGTGTTATTTAGCATCAACTTCCAATGTTTCTGCACAGCAACAAACAAGCAAGTTTATTACCGATACCCTACAAATAAAAAAACAAATTGAAGAAGGCACCGCAATGGCGGAGCAAACGCCGCAAGAAGCATTTCAATTGTTAACGGATGCCTTAACTGCCAGTAAAAAAATAAATTTTACAAGAGGCATTGCCTTGGCATCGGCTAAACTAGGTAGGTGGTATTTTGGAAACGATATCGAAGAAGCCATCAATATGGGGTCTCAAGCTTTGGTGCTACTCGAAAACAACAAAGCAGGAACCATTGATGAAATTGCAGACATTCACCTTTTGTTGGCCGAGTCTTATGATGAAAAGGGACAAAAAGATTCATCTGCCTACTTTTATTATGTTCTGGGTTCAGAGATGGATGCGGGCAATATTACCGATCCGGTATTTGCAGTGGTGGTATTCACCAAACTCAGTATATTCTGGCTGAATCTCGATTACGGAAATGTAACCAACAATGAATACAAAAATACCATACAACGTTTTGTAGAAAAAGCAAAGCAGGCTTCGCTCAAAATTAAAGACACCGCAGATGCTCGCAGTGGCGTATATTTTATTCAAGGCGCCTATCACCATGGGGTAAAAGAATATGACAGTGCCCGTCTTTATTATTCTAAATACATTTTAGAAAGAGAACGTCTTCAAAAATTAAGCAGTACCCGAAAAATATCAACACTCTTCAACATTGCCGATACATACTTGCAAGAATCGAATCCCACACAAGCTTTGCGCTATATCGAAGAAGTAAAAAAAATTGGAAAGGAACCCGGAAATGCAAAGTACTTGGCTTTTTACATCACTTTCATAGACCTACTTACCGCCAAAGCTCATTTTCAATTAAAGCAATACCAGATCTGCATCAATATTTTAAACAAAGCACTGGAAGATCTAAAACTTACAGGCACCCGTTTTAGAAACGAAGTGGTAGAATCATACCAAATCTATGCAGATTCCTATGAAGCTTTGGGCAATTATGAAAAGGCTTTGGAATACAAAAATAGCTACATCAACCTGTACGACAGCATCACAAAAAAAGACAGGATTGACATGATTAGCAGGCTGGAAATCAGAAACCGCATGGCTGAAAAAGACAAAGAGCTGGCCCTACAAAAACTAACCTTGTCTGAAGTAAACAACAAAGTAAGGGATAAAAACATATGGATCACGGGCATCTCCCTCATTGCGTTGAGTGGTGTATTGATATTTGCATTGTGGCGCAAAAAAAATATTGACAAACAAAAATTGCAACAAGAAAGGATAGACAACCTTCAGCAAAAAATGAATATCGAAAGATTACAAGCATCCATTACTGGTGAAGAAAGAGAACGCACCAGGATCGGCAGAGAATTGCATGATGGCATTGGTGGCTTGCTTTCTGTAGCCAGGATGAATTTTGAACTGGCAAAAAAAGTGAAAGCCAATGAAGACAATGAGGACTTCAATGATGGACTCAAATTATTAGAAGAAGCTACGGTAGAATTGCGCAAAGCGGCATACAACTTAATGCCGGAAGTATTGCTGAACCAGGGACTGTCAAGTGCTGTACAGGCATTTTGTGAAAAAATGATGAGTAAAAGTAACACCAACATTGCTTTTCAGGCCATTGGCAATAGAACCAAAGTAACCAGTTCATTCGATCTCCCCATTTATAGAATTATTCAGGAGTTGATTCACAACATCATCAAACATGCCAATGCAAAAAATGCACTGGTTCAGCTAAATTTTCAGCAGGATGGTACCATCAATGTTACCATCGAAGATGATGGTATTGGATTATCTGAAGATGCCTTTGAAAAATCGCTTAGCATGGGTTTAAAAAATACCAAAGAGCGCGTGAATGATTTAGGAGGTAAATTAGATATTCAAAGCTCTGCCGAAACTGGCACCAGTATTTATTTAGAATTTGAATCATTTAACAACAGTAAAATATGATCCGTGTTGCCATAGTAGATGACCAAGTGATCATCCTGAATGGGTTGCAAAAAATACTAGCAGATGCTCCTCACGTAAAAATTGAAGGGGTGTACAACAATGGCGATGACTTACTCGAAGCCATGGAAAAAAACATTCCAGATGTGTTGTTATTAGACATCCAGATGCCTGGCAAATCGGGGCCCGAACTGGCAGTGATTATTGCCAAAAAATATCCAACTGTAAAAATGATCGCACTCACCAATGTAGATGTAATTGCACAAGTGAAACAGATGCTACAAAAAGGATGTTTGGGTTATTTACTCAAAGATGTGAGTCAGGAAATTTTGCTCAAGGCCATCGAAACAGTTCACAATGGAGAACAGTTTTTAAAAGAAGATTTTAAAACACAATTACTCAACAGCTTATCTGGCAACGATAGCAATCACTTGATCACACGTAGGGAAAAAGAAATCCTTAAACTCATTGTAGAGGAAAATACCAACCAAGAAATTGCCGGAAAATTATTTTTAAGTCTGCGCACGGTAGAAAACCACCGCAACAATCTCCTTCAAAAATTACAAGTAAAAAATACCGCGGGTTTGGTTAAAGTTGCTATTCAGGAAGGTTTGATTTAATTCCTACATAACATTAAAACCTTCTTTTAAAAGATAAAAAAAGAAAATTTTCTATGCTAATTCTATCAATGTAATCTCAGGTAAAACACCCACCCTACCCGGGTAACCAATAAAACCGAACCCTCTGTTTACATACAATTTCTGGTTGGCTTCTTCATACAATCCAGCCCATTGTTTGTACACATACTGAACCGGACTCCATTTAAAACCTGGAATTTCTACCCCAAATTGCATACCGTGGGTATGACCGCTTAGCATAAGGTTGATGTCTTTGTACTGTTGTTTTACCTCTGCATCCCAATGGCTGGGATCGTGACTCATCAGTATTTTAAAAGGATAAGCAGCGGCTCCTCCATAGGCAAGGTCTAATTTACCATGTTTTGGAAACCTCCCTTTTGCACTCCAATTTTCTATTCCCAATAATGCTATTTGTTCTCCGCCTTTTTCTAACACCACATGTTCGTTCATCAGCAAACGCCAACCCATGTCTGCATGTACCTGTTTCAGATTCACCAAATTTTGCTCTTTGCTTACACCCTTATGTGGCCAAATGGCATAGTCGCCATAATCGTGGTTACCCAATACAGAATATACACCCATGGGAGCTTTCAGTTTTCCCATCAATTCTTTATAAGGATCCATCTCTATCGCCATGTCGTTTACCAAATCGCCAGTGAAAAGAATGATATCTGGTTTTTGTTCAAGAATCATCTCAATTCCCTTGCTTACGCCTTTGGGATCTGTTAAGCTTCCACTATGAATATCACTGATGTGAATAATTCTTAATCCCTTAAAGGCAGGCGGAAGGTTATCGAAAGAGAGTTGTACATTTTTGATCATGTAATTGTACTTATTGGTGAAGCCATACATCAAGCTACCAAACAAAGTACCACCAGCGGCTACTCCTAGCCAGCTTAAAAAAGTAGAGCGAGAAATGGCATCTCCTTTCATATTTGATGAAGACATGGCGTTGGCTTTAGGCAATAATTTGCCGATGCCATATTGTAAAATTCTGCGAATATCATCCGCAAGAAAAAAAGCAATGCCCACCAATTTGGCTATAAACACTCCCATCACAAAAGCAAACATATATGCTCTGGCTGCCTTGCCAAAGAAGTCCTGTTCCGTATATACAAATAGAAGAAACAACAAAATGGATAAGCCGGTAATTAACCAATAAAAAGCATGCACAGCAATTTTAAATCTGGGAGAGAATTGTTGTGTAATGGTTTTTATTGCCTGAAAGAAATAAGTATCCATCAACAAAATCAAACCAATGAATATAAAAACGCCAATCGGAGTGCGCATAAAAATTATTTAGAAATGTAAAACTAAAACAATACGAACTCATTCAGCTGAGTGTGAATAGCTTTTAACGTTCCTTCATCATGAAATCTTTTTTCTGCATTCATTAATTTGTCTACTAGGCTTATTGGTAGTCTGTTAGGATGTACCAGCATTTTCATGTGTAACAAAGAACCTGTTAAATGCTCCATACCGCGTAAATTCCCGGCTCTGCCTGTGGCCACACCCACTAATAATACCTTTTTATGGGCCCACACTTTTTTAACATCCGAATGATCGATCATCAATTTTAAAATACCGGGGTATGAGCCATTGTATTCTGGCATAATGATGATGAACTTGGTGGCTGGCACCAAAAAAGTTCGTTCTGCGGCTACAAAAGCTTCATCTCTGCTGGTAACGCTGATATCATCCAATGCATACAACACAGATTCTTCGTTGAATTGTTCCTTCAGCAAACGTTGGTATTCGAGTGCAACTTTTTTGGTATTGTTATCTTGGCGGCTACTTCCAGATATGATAGTTATCATATATATGATTTGTATTTTGAGTGAATATTGGAGGTATAACATTAATATAACTGCATTGTTCCAATTTTAAGCCGATTAATTAATTTTGCCAACCTTACACATTTTAATTATTTACCGTAAAATTATTCCGATGTTTGCCAAACGGGATGTAAACTACCGATTGTACAATATATCAACAAAATACAAATTGCAGTATGGCAAGAATTATTGGAATTGCAAATCAAAAAGGTGGCGTAGGAAAAACAACCACAGCTATTAATCTGGCAGCTAGTTTTGCAATACTAGAATACAAAACTTTATTGGTAGATGCCGACCCACAGGCAAACAGCACTACTGGAATTGGTTTCGATCTCCACAACATCACCAAAAGTTTGTACGATTGCATGGTGAATGAAGCGGAAGCGAAAGATTTAGTGTTGAAAACAGATATTCCACATCTTGATTTGATTCCTTCTCACATTGATCTTGTTGGGGCAGAAATTGAAATGATCAATTATCCCAACAGAGAAAGTGTTTTAAAAAGAATACTGGAACCCATTCAGGATGATTACGATTTCATCGTCATTGATTGTTCACCTTCACTTGGCTTGATTACCGTAAATGCTCTTGTAGCAGCAGACAGTGTGGTTGTACCGGTGCAAACAGAATTCTTTGCGCTAGAAGGTTTGGGCAAATTGCTGAATACCGTTAAAATTGTACAGAACAGGCTCAATACAGAATTAAAAATTGAAGGAATTTTAATGACGATGTACGATGGAAGGCTTCGATTGTGCAACCAGGTGGTAAGTGAAGTAAGGCGCCATTTTGAAGAAATGGTTTTCAACAGCATCATTCACAGAAATACCCGACTAAGCGAAGCACCAAGCTTTGGAAAGCCAGTTATTTTGTACGACAGCGAAAGCAAGGGTGCTGTAAATTACTTGAACTTGGCAAAGGAAATTTTACAGAAAAATAACCTGACAAAAATTTCTCAGGAAGAAAAAGTATTAAACTGATCACTCAAATATTAAAAAATTGATGTTAGCGGCCATCGATATCTCTATATCCTATACCGCACTCCATATCAAATTATTAAAGCTAACATGACGCAACCCAAAAAAAAAGACGCTCTTGGAAAAGGCATTCGAAGTTTACTCCAAAACATTGATGCAGATTTAAAAACTACATCGGGCGAACTTAAAAAAGAATTGATAGAGCAATCAACCGGCGTTCATCGCATACCGCTCGATCAGATTGAAACAAACCCCAACCAGCCCAGAAGAGATTTTGATGAAACAGCCCTGAGCGAATTGGCAGCTTCCATTAAAATTCACAACATCATTCAGCCACTTACCGTATTGCCAGCCAGCAATGGAAAGTTTAGATTGATTGCAGGGGAAAGAAGGTATAGAGCATCTAAAATTGCAGGTTTAAAAGATGTACCAGTGTATGTACGCCAAACCAACAGCAGCGATTTGTTGGAGTTGGCTCTTTTGGAAAACCTTCAGCGCGAAAACCTAAATGCCATTGAAATTGCATTAAGTTACAAACGCCTGATGGAAGACCTTGATTATACGCAGGAACAAGTAGCAGAGAGAATGGGCAAAGAAAGAAGTACGGTTACGAATTATATTCGCTTGTTAAAATTACCACCCGACATTCAGGTGGCAGTAAGAAACAGTGTTATAAGTATGGGACATGCAAGAGCACTGATTAATGTAGATTTGGTAGACAAACAATTGTTCATATTTGCTGAGATAAAAAACAAAGGGTTGAATGTGCGGCAAACAGAAGATCTGGTAAGAAAAATGTACATCGCCGACCATCCTGTTAAAACTACTGTAAAAACTGGCCTTCCGCCTGCTTATAAAAAAATTGAAGATAATTTAGCATCTCAATTCAGTACCAAAGTAAAATTGCTCCACAATAAAAAAGGGTACGGCAGTATTTCTTTCGAATATTATTCGCTTGAAGAACTGAATGGATTGTTAGAAAAACTGAATGTGAAAGTAAGCTAACATCAATGAAGAAGTTGCTGGTTTTATTTGTAGGAATGGTTATGCTTCATACCTATCTTGTGCAAGCACAGGATATCATTCCATTAACCGATACATCGCTGGTGATCACCCAAAAAAATGGCAAAACGAAGGTTATGGCTGCAGACACAGGTGTAAAAAAATACAACCCCAACATTGCCATACGCAGAAGCGCCATGGTACCTGGCTGGGGACAAGTTACCAACAAAAAATACTGGAAAGTGCCAATAGTTTACGGCGCTCTGGTTACCACCGGTGTTATTTTCTTTAGAAACATTGATCAATACCGCGACTCTCGGGAAGCCTATATTTTAGCAACCGATGGTGATCCGTCTAACGACTATCAAATAAAACAGCCCTATTTTTCAGTAAAAGACCAGCCCGACAGGATCAGGGTTTTTAGGAATTCTGTAAGGCAAAACATCGATTATTCTGTGCTGTTTTTCATAGCCTTTTGGGGATTGAATGTAGCAGATGCCGCAGTAGATGCTCATCTTAAAACCTTTGATGTGAGTGACGAACTCAGTCTGCAATTCAAAGCCGGTTACAGTCCCATCGCCAATACCAATGGCGTTGCCATTGTATTAAATATTGGTAAATAGGGCTTGCTCAACAATTGTAAAGTCTCATTATATTTGGGTTACAGCGAATAAAATGAGAATAACATGCAAACAAAAACA
>JBIIPY010000006.1:0-52738 GCA_044342365.1 Ferruginibacter sp.
CCAACCTCACCTACAATCTGGAACCGGTATATGGCATCATACTGGCATTTGTATTTTTTGGAGAAAACAAATCGCTGCATCCCGGTTTTTATGTGGGCTTATTGTTGATCTTACTTGCCATTGCTTTACAAATGTTGTTGGTGTGGCGTTCTCAACAAAAATTGCGAGCGTTGAAGCAATAAAAAAAACTGCTTTTTAGGGCAGCTTCTTTCTAACAAATTCGTAGGTTATTACTTCAGTGTCTTTTGTAAATCTTTGTTCATTTTTACATAGTCTGCATTTTTAGCTTCTGTAGCTAATTGCATAGAAGTGGTAGAGCTTGCCATGGCAGCTTTATTATCGCCAAGCGTTTTTTCCAGCTTTGCTTTGTACAGCCAAATCCAATATGCTTTTGGATTTTCTTTTACGGCTTCATTGGCATAAGTCAATGCTTTTGCAGGGTTGTTGTCATATTCGTTGTAAAACTGTGCTGCTTGCCAGTATGGTTTTTTATCTCCTTTTAAAGCTTCATCCAACTGAGCTTGAATTTTGCTTTTGATCGTAGCTTTGATGGGAATAGCTACTGCTGTTTTTTCCCACATAATTTGTAACTCACAAGTCTCGGGTTTGATGTCGGCAATTTGAATGGTAAAACTCTCCAACTTATTTTTCACATTCGTAGGTGTTACTTTAAAGCGAAGCACATCATCTGTAGCTTTGTAACCATCTACACCCCAGTTACTGGTCCCTTTATTGAGGATGATCTCCCATGATTCGTTGCCCGGAATCGTATAAAGTGCATAAGATCCAGTATCTACTTTTTTGCCGTTTATTTCAACAGCATCAGTAAATCGTACAATGGTGGCGCCGTTGGCACCTGTACGCCACAATTGATTCATTGGAACTAAATCGCCAAATACTTTGCGGCCTTTGGCTGCAGGGCGGCTGTACTTTACTTCGATGCTACCCAAACCAAACTCTTGTTTGATGGTTTGTGTGGGAGATGGTTGTGGCATTTTTACTTGCGCAATTGCTGAAGCTGCAAAAAAGCAGTAAGCCATTGCAAATGTCATTTTTTTCATTTTAGGAGGGTTTAGTGTTGTGAGTAAAACTGTTTTGTGAATGATGGGTTATGTATTTTCAAAAAATATTTTTACTGTCTGATAAAACAATTTGTTTTGCTGTGCAGATACTTGCAAGGTTTCAGAAAAACCCTGTAGGCCAAACAATCCGGCGGCATTGCCTTTGTTGATGGCTATTTCTAGATAGCCGGAAGAATTGAAGTGTGCCAACTTTTCACCTTCTGCCACATCTGCGTATGTTTCGCTAATTTTTTCAATGGTTTCATCTCTTTTGAATACAATAGAAAAACTTCTGCCCTTTCGTTGTTCTTCAAAATCTTCGCGTTGTATGTTTACCACTACATTTTCAAAATTATCGATAAAAATAATTTGCCCTTCTATCCAATCGTTGCTCAGCATGGGACGGAGTGGATTTTTTACTTTGATAGAAATATCTACATTTCCAAGTTGCTCTATTTTTTTGCCAGCTGCAATATCCCGGAATGCTTCTGCAAATACCTGTGAGCAATGCAGGGTATTTTTTTGTGCGGTTGCATGCGTGGCAAGGGCAATTACTTTTTGGGGCACTTCTTCTAAAATAAGGGTGATGAGTCCATTGTCGCCACAGCCAATGTATTGCCCGTTGTGTTCTACCAATAAAAGATGGTCGGGTTTTTCGTCGAACAAATTCACCATTACCAGGTGAAAACTACCTTTTGGGAAGTTGCGGATCGCATTTCTACACACATAAGCTGCTTGTGGGTAGTTGAAGGGTGAAAGCAAATGCGAGATGTCGATGATATTGGCATCGGGCATTGCGGTTAACAATTGACCTTTAACAGCACCTGGCATGAAATCCTGATTACCTATGTCACTGGAAAAGGTTATGATTGGCATCTTTACTATTGACTACTTTATGAGTGGCAAAAAATGATTGACTGCGTTTTATATATCTCTGTTGTAACAAAAAGGATACTGGCATTTACTTCACCAGTTCACCATTTTTAAAAAAGAAATTTCTGGTGAGTCTGTCAGTCCACGCTGGGAAAAATTTATTCATGAACACTGTTTGTTTTCCTTTGAAGGTGAGCACCAGCGTTCTTTTTCTTTTTTCGATGGCATTGGCAATATGAAGGGCACATGCTTCTGCGCTCATCAATTGTGATTCATTCATGGGGCTTTCGCCTTGCGATTGAGATTTTTCGTTGAGTGCTGCATTGCGAATATTGCTTCTGGTGAAGCCTGGGCAAACCCACATTACATTTACGCCATCATCCATCAGTTCTGTTCTAATGGCTTCTAACCATCCGTTAAGGGCAAATTTACTGGCGCTGTAACCGCTTCTGCCGGGAAGGCCTCTGTATCCTGCAATAGAAGAAACCCCTACGATGGTTCCTTTTCTTTCAATAATAGATGATAAAGCCAATTTGGTGCAATAAACGCTGCCAAAATAATTAATGTCCATTACTTTTTTAAACACATCCGGCTCAGCATCTTTAAGCAACGTGCGCATAGAAATGCCGGCATTGTTGATGAGGATGTCGATGCCTCCAAATTGTTTGATGGTAGAATCTATAAAAAGTTTGCAGTCGTTGTAATTGCTTACGTCTGCCACTATACAGTGCAGGGGCAGGGTAGAGTGGCGTAATTGCAAATCGTAAAGTTTGTCTTGGTTGCGAGCGCAGGTTGCTACTCTTGCACCCAGCGGGAGTAAGAGATCAATGAGGGCTTTGCCAATTCCGTCGCTGCCGCCGGTGATAGCTACTACTTTGTTGTTGAAGAAATCTTTCATACAGCTTGTAAATTATGTACAAAAATAGGTGCAATATTTTGCTGTATCCAAACTATTGCGAAATAAAAAAGAAAGATTTTTCAAAATCTTTTTCAAAAAAAGTTTTCTGCAATAAGTTTTTGCCTTATTTTTGCACTCCCTTACAAACAAGGGAAAAGAATTGGTAGCTCAGTTGGTAGAGCAATACACTTTTAATGTATGGGCCCTGGGTTCGAGTCCCAGCCAGTTCACAAAGGGTTTCACTGAAAAGTGTTACCCTTTTTTTATGCCTTAAAAAATTAGATTGGCTACAATCTGGCTAAATCGTAAATTGAATTGTTTCATTAACTTCGCAACATGCTGTCACTTTCTACCATAAAGGAAATACTTCATCAAATGAAGCCTGAATTGGCTAGTAAATATCATGTGAGTTCGATTGGTTTATTTGGCTCGGTGGCTAGGGAAGATTCTACCACAAAGAGTGATATAGATATCATTGTTGACTTTAGTGAGCCCATTGGTATCGCCTTTATAGACCTCGCTGCCTTATTAGAAAAGAGATTAGATAGAACCGTAGATTTGGTCTCTAAAAATGGGATCAAGAAAAAATATTTTTCTGTAATTGAACCAGAAATTATTTATGTCTAAGCGAAATCCGCAATTATTAATTGAAGACATCTTAGAAAGTAGCGAGAAAATACTTAGTTACACCGAGGGCATGTCGTTTGAAGATTTTACCAACGATAGCCGTACAGTTGACGCCGTTATCAGAAATTTTGAAATCATCGGCGAAGCTGCAAATAGATTGCCTGATGAATTTAAAGAGTTTCATCCTACTATAGATTGGTACAAAATCAGGGGCTTTCGAAATCGAATTGTTCACGACTATATGGGTATTGATTATGGTATTGTATGGGAAATTCGAAGCCATTATCTACACATTTTAAATGCGACTTTGAGAAAAATTGTAAGTTAGCAGATTTTAAAATCAATCATTTTTTGTGAATTCGATACTGCCGAATAACAGTTCAGCCAACATTTATGATTTGGTTATTAAAAGAGCAATAACCGCTCAATATTTCCTCTTAAAAAGTTCGTTCCGCAGCTAGATAAGTTCACTTCTAAACAGATCTCTCAAGGCTGTTTTTTATGCCTCTACAGCACTGTGTGTGGGCTGTTTAAAAAACCGTTGTTGTTTTAATAACCATTAAAAGATCTGAAAAATGGACTAGTTTCTAAAGGGGTATTAAACCATGTACTATCACAGAACTTCAACATCAATATTGGTAAATAAAAAAGGGCTGCACCTGTTGTGGTTGCAGCCCTTTTTTATAATGTTTAAACCTATTACTGGTTGATCATCACCTTTATTTTTTTATCCAATCCATTGGCACTTGTGATGGTAAGAAGGTAGGTGCCATTTGCGATACCTGCCACATCAATGTTATTAGTACCATTAATGATATTTATTCTTTTAACGAGCTGGCCTGCAATGGTGCGTAGGGCACCTTCTGTTTTGCCGTTGGTTCCAGTTACACTTACATGTAATTTTCCGTCTTGAACCGGGTTAGGGTAAGCCAATGCTTGTATTTTGTTGCATTCAACCAATACAGGCAACACATCAGAATATTTATAGCTGCCGTCTTTATCAATCATTTTAAGGCGGTAAAGAACACGGGTGCTGTTGTTTACGATGTTGATATCGGTATAGTTGTAAGTTGTCTTAGCAATTACACCTTTGGCAGGTACTGTTGCAACGGATGCCCAACTGCTACTGTTGTTAGCGGCTTTGCTTTCGATCTCAAAACGATCAGTATTGGTTTCTGATTCTGTTACCCATTTTAACCCAGGTTGGCAGTTGTTTAAACCGGCATTAAAACTGAGTAAGGTAAGAGGGAGGGGGGCTGCAATTACTTCAATAGTTGAAGTAGCCGTATTATCTGCAGTTTGATCACCATTAACGCTTGTTCCAGCAGCACATGTTGTGCCATTTCCGAATGCGATTTGGCCACTAAAGGTTTGAGGGGCAGTTATGGTAACACCCCTTATGAGTAAATTAATTTCTGTGTTTGATTGCGGTCCAATAGTAGTTGATGTATTACAAAAACGAATTTGTGATCCCGAGTTTGTAAGAATTGTCCAGCCAGTTGGAAGTGATTGTTCTGCGGTCGATAAAAATGTCACACTAGCAGGCACTGTAACTACTGGTCTCAGTTTTGCTTGAGGGATACTACCTACTCCGGTATTTCCAACATCAATTCTAAGGCTGAGCGTTGCACCAACTGCAACAATTCCATTATTGCCCGGTAACACAGCAATACTAGGGTTTGCTTGTGCCATCAACTTAATGTTGGCAGCAGCAAATAAAAATAACAAGATTGTTTTTTTGTAATACATTATTTTGTTTTTTAGATGTTTGTGTTTTCTTTTATGGTTGGTTTGTTTTTATAAATTTTACTACTTTTTTATCGTTGCCATTGGTATAGATGATGCTATAAGCACCACTAGCAAGATTGGCTACATTCATATTTGTTTTAAAACTCAATTGAGGTACTTTTTGAGATAAGACCCTATTGCCTGATTCATTAAAAATTTGAATCAATGCGTCGGTAGAACTGGCCGGTGAGTGGTTCACCGTTATCACAGAATGCGCAGGGTTGGGATACACTTCTAACTCTACACAGCCTGGTGGTATAATTACCAAATCTACATTGCTGGAACAACCCTTTGCATCTACTACTACAAAATTAAAGTTACCTGGCCCCCTTATAAAACTGCCTGTGCCGCTGTAGGGTAGGGTTCCACCTATAGCGGTTATACGGGCTTGGGTATTGCCTCCACACTCTGCAATGGCATTTGCATTGGCGATGGCTTTTAACACGTTGGGTTGGGTAACAATAATTGGGCTGCTGATGCTGGTACCACAAGAAGGATTATTGGCCAATCTTACAGAAACATTATATGTGCCAGCAGTTACGGTAAAACTATTGCTAGCCTGAAAATTACCATTGTTAATCCTATATTCATATGTTCCCACCCCGCCTGTGGCAGTTACGGTTAAAGTAGTGTTACCTCCGTTACAAGCAATGCTGGTAGTTGTAGCGGTTGCAGTGATGGCTGTTGGTTGCGTGATTGTCACATTACCGCTATTACCAACACAGCCGTTGGCGTCCTTCACTGCAATATTGTAAGTACCTGTTGTAACGGTGAAGTTGTTCGGAGTTTGAAAACTTCCTCCATTGAGGCTGTATTGGTAAGGGGTTACCCCACCTATAGCAGAGGCACTTATTATGCTGTTGCCATTGAAGCAGGTGATGGGAGTAAATGTAGCCGTTACAGCAGGTGTTGCAGGTTGAGCATTAACCACAATATTGGTAGTAAGGTTTGGTGCGCATCCACTTCCATTTTGTATGGCTAGCGTGTGTACGCCCGCTGCTACAACAAATCCCCCAGCTGGATAGGAAACAAACGCATTCCCATCCAAACTAAAGCTTACACCAGATGTGTTAGAAGTAACCATGATGCTGCCCGTAGCTAGTGTACAAGTGGGTTGAGTTACTGTAACCGTTGGTGCACTTGGTGAAGCGGGTTGTGCATTGATGATGATATTGCTTATCGGCGATAAACAACCACTTACATTTTGAGCCACGAGGCTGTGCATCCCTGGGGTTAAACCAGCGTAGCCTGCAGATGGATAAGGCCCAAAGGGACCGCCATCCAAACTAAAGTTGATACCATTGGTGGTTGAAGTAACGGTGATGGAACCAGTGGCTATGGTACAACTGGGTTGTATGGTCGTTACTGTAGGTTCAGCTGGAGCACCTAACACGGCTATGATTTGTATATTGGCAGTAGCTGCAGATGTACATCCTACCGCGTTGGTAACTGTAAAAGAGTAGTTACCGGCAGCGAGATTGGAGATATTGGTTGTGGCTGTGTTGCCATTGATGTTCCCCGGTGCAATTACCCAATTGCCTGCAGGCAAATTGCTCAATGTAATGCTACCAGTATTGATGTTGCAATCGGGTTGTATAACGCTACCTACAGTAGGCGTAGCCGGTGTGGCGGGTTGTGCATTTACTACAAATTGGGTGGCAGGCGATGTACAGTTGTTGGCATTTTTTGCAACAATATTGTGGTTGCCCGCTGGCAACGCATAGCCAATAGTAGGGTAGGTTTCAAACGGACCACCATCTACACTAAAGGTTAAACCGGTGGTTGAGCTGTTGATGCTTATAATCCCGTTGGGATTGGAACAAGTTGGATGAACAATGCCAACGGCTGGCGCTGCAACTGGATCTGGTGAAGTGATGGTTATTGATGCTGACCGGATGCAGGTTGTTGGATTGCTGATATCCCTCACTGTTACATTGTAAGTACCCGCTCCCACATTAGAAAAAATATTGCTTGTTTGAAAAGGGGACGAACCTGTTAGGCTATATTCAACTGGGCCTGAAGCACCATTGGCAGTAGCGGTGATGCTGGTGGTTCCATTGCTGCAGGCAATTGGGGGAGCTGAAACATTAATGCCTAATGGACAACCCGGTACAACTTGTATGGTAGAAGTTGCGGTATTATCTGCGGTGTTATCACCAAAAACTGATGTGCCTGCTGCACAAGTAGTGCCGTTACCAAAGTTAATTTGACCACTAAAAGTTTGAGGTCCGGATACAGCAACACCTCGTACTTTAAGTGTAATAACGGTAGTTGACTGGGCGGGTATAACAAAAGAAGTATTACAAAATCTCAACTGATTACCTGTATTGGTAAGAATTGACCAACCTGCGGGTAAACTTTGTTCTGCATTGGCTAAAAAGGTAACACTTGCAGGTAAGGTAACAATAGGGCGTAATTTGGCCACTGCAACAGTACCCATTCCAGTGTTTCCAACTTCTATATAGATGTCTAACGAAGCTCCTACTCCAACCAAACCATTATTGGCTGGCAACACGGCTATGCTAGGATTCGCTTGCGCATGAATATGTCCCTCCAAAAGGATGTTGAATATGATGAGAAATAAGAAAAATTTTACAGGTTTCATTTTGATGTTTGAGATAGTCTTTAATCTTTAAAATATATACGGATTAATTAAATTTCTACTTTTATTGATGTGGATGCATTGTTGTCTCCATTAAGGTCGTTGGCTGTTGGGGTTCCTGATTCATTACCTATGGCAACGCCATTAGAAAATTGCAGGTTAGCTCTTACAGAAGAAGGTCCCCCTACATTTATGCCTTTAACCGCAATCAAAATGGTTCTGCTACTTAGCTCAGGTAGTAAATCGGTAGAATTTGACAGAATAATGTTTCCCTTTTTATTGGATAAGATTACCCAGTTTTTTGGTAAGATGTGGCCTGTGTCAGCAATTTCTACCAACTCTGATGGAAAACTGATTTGAGTTTTAATTTTATATTTCGGTACGGTTTGGGTATGACTTGTATTATTAATGGTTACTTCCACAAAAATTTTTTCATTCTTCTTCACCACTCCATTGTTTAGAGTCATCACATTTATCATTACATTTTGAGAAAATGATACAGCAGGCAAAAGGAATATTAGAAAAGCACAAAGAAGTAGGTAAAATTTTTTCATTTAAAATGATTAAAAGTGATAGTTTAGGAAATGACTTGAACCAATTTTTCCAAATGGCTCAGTCAAACCTTTATGGCAAAAATATAGCCCTTCTCATAGAGTATTCCATCATCAAGATTAAAAAATCATTATCTAAATGTTATTTATTTGAAAAGTTAAAAAATAAATTTAATGGCATAAAAATGTTAATGTTTGCATAACAATTTGTTCACACCAGTCAGGAGGGAATCCTTTTTATTTGCACAAATATTTTTAAATGAAAATAACCCAAGTCATCATTTTGCTTTGCTTGGCAGTGAGTAGTGTGAATGCACAAACAGGGAAAATTACTGGAAAAGTAATCAACGCCAATACTGGCCAACAATTAGGAGGTGCTTCTCTTAAATTAATCAATAAAAATATTTCAAAGGCTGCAGATCTAAACGGACAATTCAGTTTCACCAAACTAGAAGCAGGTGTTTACAGCATCAGCTGCACGTATACAGGATTTCAGGAAAAAATTGTAGACGAGATTATTGTAAAGGAAAACGAAAATACAGACATCAACATCTCCTTAGAAAATAAATTATCGGGTGAAGTTATAGTTACTTCCAAAAGAACAAAAGCGGCGGGTGAGTCTGTAGCATCCTTGTTGATTGCTCAAAAAAATAGCGCGAGTGTAAGTGATGGTATTACTGCAGAATCCATTAAAAAAACACCTGACAGAAGCAGCAGTGATGTTATCAAGAGAGTAAGTGGCGCGAGTATCCAAGACGATAAATTTGCAATCATTAGGGGGTTGAACGATCGTTATAATGCATCCTTCATAAATGGAGCTCCGTTACCAAGTACCGAAAGTGACCGTAAGGCCTTTGCTTTTGATATTTTTCCTTCTGCCATTTTAGACAATTTGGTGATATTTAAAACAGCTACCCCCGATAAAACCGGTGAATTTGCTGGCGGGATTATAGAAATAACCACAAAATCTAGTTCTAACAAACGTGTAGGAATTATTTCGATTGGGCAGGGCTTCAACAACACCATCACCGGTAAAACGCGCCTTTTTTCGGAAACACAAGGTAAAAAAGATTGGTTGGGTATAGATGATGGGGCAAGGGCAATTCCGGATGGCCTTCCCAATAAATTGGGATTTCTAACATTGCCAGACAGGTTTAATGATGAACTCAAGTTGGCCAAATTGTTCGACAAGTACAAATGGGGCGTATTAAACACCAACACCTTGCCCAACTTTAACTTTCAATTTGTAAAAAGCCTCAACATCAATAAAAAGCAAGAAGAGTTTATATCCTCTATTTTTTCATTGACCTACAATCGCAGTTATAATTTTACTACCGGCGAAAGAAACAGTTTTGATGGTCCTGGTAGATATGTAGGAGATCCTAATGATCCTGCTTCTGGTTATTATCCCGTGCAAAGAAGAAAATTGATTGATTCGTCATATGTAGACGAAATTATCTGGGGGGCTTTGGGTAACATCGCTATCAAAATCAACAATCGCAACAACATCAGCTTCAAAAACAATTTCAGCATCAATACTGAAAATAGGTTAATTAAAAGAAGAGGCAATTATGATGCTACCGGAGAGCCCAATCTTATCAATAACGAAACCTTTAGAACATTTATACAAAACCAAATATTTACCAGCCAATTGGCTGGTGAACACCAAGTAGGGTCCAAAAAAACCAAGATCAACTGGCTTGCTGCTACCAGTAGTGTTGAGCGAAAAGTACCCAATCAAATGATTTCTACTGATGGGGATTTACCATTTGGAGGGTTCTCTTCTTTTGGTTCTAACGGAGGTATCATCAATATCAAATCGCAGGAAACAATCAAAAATGCCAAACTTGACATATCACAACCATACACCTTATTCAAGAGTAGTCAAAATTTATTGAAAATTGGTGTGGGGTACCAGGAAAGAGAACGTGATTTTGTGAGTAGAGAATTTGGCCTCATCAGGTATGGGGGCAGTACATATGAATCTGACCAATCCGTATACAGATTACCTGAAGACCAACGGTTTTTGGGGCAATACTTGGGGTTAATGGCAAATGGAAAAGCGGGTGTAGCAGTTCAGGATGGTACAGTACCCAATTCTGACTATCAAGCATCTTCTACAAACGCTCATGTTTATCTGATGAATGATCAACGATTCCTTAAAAAATTCCGGATCATTTATGGCGTACGTTATGAAAATTTTAATCAGAAATTGACAGCTGCTCAAAGAGGGCTCGATACCATTAAGTTAAATTACACCAAACCCGATTTTCTGCCTTCTGCCAACTTGGTATATGCACTCAATTCCAAAACCAATTTCCGTTTGTCTTACAGCGAAACTGTGAATAGACCTGAGTTTAGGGAATTGGCACCTTTTGCTTTTTATGAATACGTTTCTGGTTTAGCTGTTTTTGGCAACCCTTTTTTACAAAGGGCTAAAATCAACAATTACGATTTTAGGTACGAAATTTATCCCGGAAAAGCCCAGATTTTCTCTGTATCGTTGTTTTACAAAAACTTCACCAATCCCATAGAATTTGTGACGGTTCCGAGTGGTTTCGATGATGCCACCTACATCAATAACGCATCAGCCAAAGTATATGGTATAGAAACTGAGTTCAGATTTTTATTGTCAACATTTTTTGGAACAACATCAGATAAATCTATTCTCAACAAATTCACCATAAGCGGTAATGGGGCATACATCAAATCAGCTGTACCTCAAAAATTATCTGGAATTACCATCGATACCGTGTCTGTCACTCGTCCTTTACAAGGACAGTCTCCTTATATTGCTAACATGGCCTTGGGTTATAACGATGATAAAACTGGGCTCTCTTCTACCATTTCTTTTAATAGAGTGGGCGATCGATTGGCCATTGCTGGTAACGTGGATAGGCCAGATTATTATGAGAAACAAAGAACTGTAATTGACCTTCAAATTGCCAAATCATTTTTGAATAATAAAATAGAATTAAAATTCAATGCAAGGGATTTATTGGCACAACCAATATTAGTATATCTAGATTTTGATAAGAATAGAAAGTTAAGTGAACAAGATCGAACTTTCTCTACCAATATTGCCCCAAGAGTATTCAGTTTTAGTGCCAGTTTTAAATTTTAACAACACTCAAGCAGATTCAACTTCAATAAAAAGTACAAGTTTTAATGTAAATCTGTAAAAGTTCTGTTAACAATTTGATTCCTTTTTGGTAACAAACCCTTTGAAATACTTCTGTTAATTTTGAAACTTAATAATGATTATTTGAGCCTAGCTCCCCTAATCTTTATATTTCCTACTCCTATTAATACCATCCTCCCTTTTCGAAAATTTTTTTCCTTTAGTGGAAGAAGAAACAAAAAAAATCTAATAAGTACGTAATAAATCATTGCTATCATTTGCAAAAATGGTAATCACTAATCCTATGTCTGAGGCTCTATGAGATTGTCTGAATACTAGAAGAAAAAACCATGTTTAAAATGAAAAAAAGATGCTTAAGTAATTCCATACAAACAAAATTTATTCACTACAAAAAAATTGTTTAATCATGAGCCTTAAAACGGCAAAATTATTTTTTAATTCACTTTTACAAACACACATTTATCAAACAAAAATTTACAAAATGAAACAAAAATTTTTATCAATTCTTTCTTTAGTGATGATTACTGCGGTGACCGCTAATGCACAGGTTGCCACCAATTATCGTGGTGCTTTTGCGCCTGCTCCAGTTGCACAATGGACAGATAACTGGACCAACTGGGATCCTCAAAACACTTTTTACCCAGCTCCAACAGACAGTGTTCAAGGTATTATTACTACCAATCAAACTTGGACAAAAAATAAAGTGTATATGCTAAAAGGCTTGGTGTACATTGACTCTTTGGTTACTTTGACAATTGAACCAGGAACGGTAGTACTTGGTGACCATCGCACTGTAATTAGCACACTTGTAGTACAAAGAGGCGGTAAATTAATTGCCAATGGTACTGCATGCAATCCTATTGTTTTCTCTTCAACAAGAGCTGCTGGCTCAAGACAAAGAGGTGACTGGGGTGGTATAACCATATTGGGAAGAGCGGTGAGCAACAGGGGTTTGAATAACCCAGTTGAAGGTATCGCACCTGATGTTAGCACTGGAAGGCTAGGGAAGGAATTTTTCGGTGGTACTGACGACAACGATAATTCTGGTAGTTTGAGATATGTTCGTATCGAATTTGCTGGATACACTTTGTTGGCTAACCAAGAATTGAATTCTCTAACAATGGGTAGTGTTGGACGTGGTACTACAATCGAATATATTCAAACTTCTTTCGGTAATGATGATGCCTTTGAGTGGTTTGGTGGTACCGTAAATTGTAAATACTTGGTTGCTTACAAAACAACTGATGATGATTTAGACGTAGACCAAGGTTACAGTGGTACAGTACAATTTGCTTTGGCAATTAAAGACCCAGCTAGATCTGATGTTTCTCAGTCTGAAGGTTTTGAAACTGACAACAATGCTTCAACTCCTTTCACCGTTACTCCAAGAACAAGTGCTAAATTCTACAATGTAACTCAGATCGGTGGTTTTAGATGTTCAAGCAATGCTGGTTCTATTGTTGAGCCTACTGGTAACTTGTTTAGAAAAGGTGCCCGTTTTAGAAGAGGTTCTAAATTAGAGCTTTACAACAGTATTTTAATGAACAACTACATTGGATTGGAAATGACCAAAGAAGGTGGAACTGCATTTGTTGATGGTGTATTCCAAAACAACATTATTGCAATGGATACTTCTTTTGCTGGTACTCTGCCTGATTATACTGCTAAGGCAAAATTTGCAAACGATACAGCTACTGCCAATTACCTTAATGCAGCAGCAAACAGAAATACTGTTATTGGTACGCCATGTGATATGTTAGCAAACGCTTGGAACGAATCAAATCCTGACTTCCGTCCAAATGCAATTGGTTCTGGTGCTGCTTTAGCTGGTGCTGATTTAACTCCATCAATTGATATCGATGGTGGTGGTTTGTGATTGGCTAATACTCAAGTAGATATGATCGTAAACATTTTTGAAAACGCAGTTGGAAACTCTAATGGTACAATCACAGTTACTATTCCTGTGCCTGCTGCATTTCCTGTTACCGTTCCTGGTTTAACTTTAACTTCTACTCCACAGTCTGGTACCAATGGTAATTTCACTAGTTTGGGCGCAGATTACTTCAACGGAGATTGGTTGTTTAGTCGTGTAGGTGGTAATCTTATTGCTACATCTAAAATTGGGGTTAAAGTTGATCAAAATGGTTCAACAGCATTAGGTTTCAAGGTAAGCAGACCTGCTTCAGGAACACCTTCAGGAACTAACTCTAATCTTTCTGTAACTGTAAGCGGTGGTTCGGATGTTTCAAGTTCAAACGACAGCTCACTTCAAGGTTTGAGCGCCAACTAATGTAAACGAAATTTAATTTAACGACACATTTAATTTAACAAGATGAAATATATTAAATCACTGATGCTCTTTTGCATCGGGGTCACGTTTATTGCCCTAAATGCAGTAGGCCAAACAAACCCCAACGTTGCGGTTTTGCCTGGTAACAATGGTATTGTTGCAGTAGGGTCCACCATTGACGTATTGATACAGATTGGAAATACGGGTAATACAGCAATTGCAACACAAAAATTAAGACCTATTATCACTTTACCTGCAAGTGTTACTTTTGCCGCCAACGGAGACCAAACTGGTCTTCCAACAGGTTGGACAATTTTAACCAATACGGGTTCTCAAATTCGTCTTTGTAACAGCACTACCACTGTAGGTGCTACATCAACAACAGATATTACTTTGAAAGTAACTGGTGTTACCGTATCTGCTCCACTAACTTTCAGTGGTCAAATCAACTTTGGTAACGGAACAACATGTGCTTCTGGTACATCAACTCCTGGTAACATCACGGCTGATGATAACGCAACTTCAACAATTGAAGTAATCGCTGGTGTTCCATGTACCATTGCTGCTGCTGGTTCAGCAGGCACAATTTCGTGTAATGCTGGTACTACTAGTATTACTGCTTCTGCTACTGGTAATAGCGGTGCTGTAGAGTACGCATTGATAAATGTTACAGCATCAACTACTACTGCATTCCAATCTAGTACTTCATTCACTGGTTTGGCTGCAGGTACTTACAATGTAATCGCTAGAGAAGCTACTAGAACTACTTGTAAAGATACTTCTGACAACATCGTAATTACACAACCAACAGCTGTAACTGCTTCTGCGAGTGTAACTTCAGCTATCTCAACAATTGGTGGTACTGGTACCATTACAGTTGTAGGTGCTGGTGGTACAGGTACTAAGACTTATACTATTACTGCTGGTCCTTCTACCAATACCACCGGTGCATCTTCTGGTGTATTCACTGGTTTATTGGCAGGTTCTTACACTTTCACCATCACTGATGCCAATAGCTGTACTGGTACTGCTAATGCAACCATCAATGATCCAGCTCCTTGCGTAATCACAACGGTTACTGCATCTGCTGGTTCTATTTTGTGTAATGGTGGTACTACTAGCATCACTGCTACTGCTAATGCAAGTGCAGGAACTCCTACTTTCGAGTACAGACTCAACAGTGGTGCATACCAATCTTCAAACGTATTTACCAACGTTGCTGCAGGTACTTATACCGTAACAGCTAGAGAAGCCAACAACCCAAGTTGTACAGCTACTTCATCTAACGTTGTAATTACTGATCCTGCTGTATTGGCTGCTTCTGCTGCTGTTACAACTCCAGTTGCTATCCCAGGTGGAACAGGTACAATTACAGTAACTGCAACTGGTGGTACTACTGCTTATGGTTATGTGATCACTTCTGGAACTACCATCAACACAACTGGTGCAACTTCTGGTATATTCACTGGCCTAGTAGCTGGTAGCTATTCTTTCACTGTTACTGATGCAAACGGCTGTACAGTTGTTGCTACACGTACTTTGGCTGATGCAGGTATCGCTCAGGCTGATCCTGGTGTTGGTAACATGTATTTCACTACTACCGCTGGTGCAAACCAGGATGCAAACAACTTGTTGTTGGCTCCATCCACAGCGGCGTATGACATCAATATTCCTTTTTACAACCTTAACCAAACCAATTCAATTCCTAACCAAACCATCGAGTTCAGGGTTAATTTGGGTCGTAAATTGATTTTGAATCCAGGCTTTAACCTTGCTACTGCTCCTTTGAGTGCTTATTTCTCTTGGACTCAAACAAGTGTTGGTGGAGACATCATCTTAGTAGGTGCTCAAACAGCTGCTATCCCTGGTGACTTTTACGGTATGGCTACCTTCAGGGTAAAAGGCGATTCAGCTTGTAGATCTAACGTGGTAAGTAACATCGTTATCACCAACGAAGGTCAACAATTGAATGACGATGACGTAAGTAACAACACGGCAAGTTTGCAATACAACCTACCCATCACTTTATCGAGAACTTTTGTAAATATTAATTGTAACGGTGCCAATAATGGTAGCATCAGTGTTGTAGCGAGCTCAGGTACAACGGTTGTTGTTACAGGACCTAACGGTTATTCACAGACTACCAATTTGCCATCTGGTTCTAACAACTTTACCATTACAGGATTGGCTGCAGGTGTTTACACCATCACTGCTTCTGCAACAAGTGCAAGCCCTCTGGCAAATTGCACGGTTTCAACCACAGCAACCATCACAGAACCTTCACTCGTTGTATTGTCAGCACCTAGCGTTGTAAACATCGCATGTTTTGGTTCAAGTGATGCATCTATCTCTGTACTTGCATCTGGCGGCACCTCTCCTTATACTTACGTTATTGCAGGACCAACAGTTAACACTTCTGGTGCATTGTCTGGTACATTCACCGGTTTAAGTGCTGGTAGTTATACCATTACTGTAACCGATAACAATGGTTGTACTGCTACAACAGGTACCATCGTAATCACTGCTCCATCAGGTATCACTGATATCTCTTTGGGTTCCGATGTTACAGCAACTGCATTTAATGCTACAGGCGCTACTCAGACTATTGTGTACAACATTGCTGAAATTGCAGCAAGTGCTTCAGTAGGTGATACCCTCCGTATTACAAAAGTGAACGGGTTTACCATCAACTTTAGCGCAACGCAAACACAGGCCACTGTAGGTTCTACTACTTACAACGTAGACAACACCAATTGGAAGATCGACAACAGCAACCCTTCTTTCTTATCTATCATCTTGACTGATCCAGGTAACAGCAATGGTCCTGGTACAATCTTGTGTAGCCAGTTGGTAAGAGTTGCCGTTTCAATCACTAGAAACACACCTAACATCTCTGTATTCACATTGAGTGCAAGATTAAGGAAGTCTAATGGTGAAGTGAATCTGAACAACAACCTGAATTCTATCATTTTCTCTGCCGAGTAAATGAACACAACAAGGGGGTAACCATTCCCCCTTGTTATTAAAAATATTTTAAAAATTTAATTATGAAATTCAATTCGAATGTCAAAAGTCTTGGAACAAAGTGCATGATCGTAGGCGCTTTTACCCTTGGCAGTTTAGCTGGCTTTGCACAGAGCAGGGTTGCAGTTACGGCAGATCCAAAGTTGGCTTCCATCCAGTTTGCAAACCTATCTGGTCAAAACTTGGACGCTAACAACTTGCAGGCTGACCAAATCGTAAAAATGAAATTGCCTGTTGCCATTGACAACCATGGCAAAATATTGCCTGCAGGAAGTTGCAAAATCAAAATTTCTTTGGGTTCTAAATTGATGGTTGCTCCAGGTTTCGATTTAATGAGTGCTGGTTTGAGCAGTTATTTTAGATGGTCGACTACTGAATTTGGTGGTCAATCTCAAATTACAGGTGAACTGGTGAATGCATTGCCAGTTAACGTTACTGCAGTGGATCTTTCTTTCAGCCTTAAAGTGAAAGAAGAAGGTAATTCAGCTATTACAGCTAATTTCCTGATCACCAATCACAACACCACTACTATATTGTCTGACGAGAATGGTGATAACAATGCTACTGCCATCGCATACAAAGTAGCCAATATTGTGCCTGTTGATCCAACGATTTCCACTGGCACATTGAAGTTGGCTGTATTTCCAAATCCTGCCAAAAATGTTTCTGCTGTTAACATCAGCGTTAAAGAAGGAACCTTGGTTGGAAAATACAAGATCAACATGTTCGACATGTCTGGGAAGCTGGTACAAGTAAGAACATTGCAGTTAGACCTTGCAACCAATTTTGTATACAACTTTGGTACCATTGCTGCAGGTAAATACATCCTTAAAGTAGTAAACGAAAGCGGTTCAGAATCAGCAGTGCTGAAGTTTGAAAAGCTATAATTAATACTTTCTGAATTTATGAAAAGGGCATGCATGTGAACCATGCATGTCCTTTTTCTTATAAAATGCAAAACAATTTTAGAACTGTTTTATCCAACCTTTCGGCAAGTACCAGCTCAATATCTTATAAATAAATAACCAAACATTATGCAGGGCATTAGAGTAGCAGAATTGAAAAATTTGTTGGAATACTTACAAAAGATGAAAAAAGAAGTGAGTGTGTTGTCTACTTCGGAAGAAGAGTTAACAGCCATTGTGGAGAAAGAAAAAAAACTTCAAAAAATTTACATTGATTATAAGGATTCCTTGCAGCAAGTGTCGGACTATGTGCAATTCTTTGAAAATGAAAAGTTAGCTGTCAGAAAATTTTTGAAACAACAAAGGCTGTCATTAAAGGGAGAAAGACGCCCCATAAGTGAATAACAATAAACCAATTTTTCGCATCAATAATGTGTACAACAATTAATACAACGATAACAATAGCTTAATAGACAAACTATTAAGTTCTTATACTTTTATAAAAAATAAGCATCCTCAAATTTATACTTCTCTGAACCACAAATTCTAAAAAATAATGTTGAGTTTTCGCTACAGTGCGCTCAATTTTCTTTATTAGAAAAAATTAATTTTAAAGAAATTACCTTGAAAAAAATCAAAGTATGAAAAAATGTGTACTATTCTTTTTGTTGATAGTCGGGTTTGCATTCAATAGCAATGCTCAGGTAGTAATTGCAGACCCTGCTATAGGTACGATGTCTTTCTACAAATTGAACAATGAACCACAAGATCCTAACCTGATTCCATTAAGTGGCATCGTAATCCTTAAAGTCCCCATCCTGAATAACAACCTTACCAATAGCATTCCTCCCGGCACCACTAAAGTTAAAATAAACCTTGGGTCTAAACTAGTAATTGATCCCAGCTTTAACGTAGGTTCTGCTAACACCAATCAATACTTTACCTGGACTTCAAATGTGGTAAGTGGAAATGTTCAGATTGATGGTGACTTGGTGGGTACTATTCCAAACAATTTTTCTGACACTGCTATATTTCGATTGAAAGGAGCTGTGCTGGGACCCGCAAACGTTACAACCAATTTTTTAATAACCAATCACAACAGTGGCAGCTTTGTGCTTTCTGACCAGAATGGCAGCAACAACGGTGCTTCCATTGCCTATGAAGTGGTAGAGGGTTTACCAGTTACATTCACTAGCCTTACTACATCACGAGCGCAATGCAACATCAAGGTAGATTTTAAAACAGAAAACGAAGTGAACGTAGACAGGTTCGAAATTGAAGTGAGTAAAGATGGTGTAAGTTTTACCAAAGAAGGTACTTTGCCTGCTCAAAATGCTGGTCATTATAAGTTCATATTTGATGCAAGCAATATGTCTGCTAAAAATTTATTTGTTAGAATTAAATCGGTAGATATAGATGGGCAATACCAATACAGCATTGTAAGTAAGGTAAATGGTAATTGTACAGAATCGGAAAACAACATCCTTCTTTTTCCTAATCCTGCCCCAACAAATATTTCTTACTTTATTTTAAGAAATGAAGCTGGCTCATTCAATGGAACTTATTTTATTTCGATTTCAGATATCTCTGGTAGAATGCTTGATAAAAAGAAATTGATCCTTGTTAATCAAAGCCAGTTTAGATTTGAGCATGTAAGCCTGCCTGCAGGATCGTACATCGTACGAATGATTTCCGAAAAAGGAGACCAAGTTTACAGCAGCAAATGGCAAAAGTTTTAGAAGCAATGACGCTTCATATAGTGTAGCAAATAGTGGAAATTTAAAAGTCAGCTTTGAAAAAAGTTGGCTTTTTTAATTGTTTTATTTCAAAATGGCAATTGCTGCAAAATATCCCAATCGTTGTTGGTGGTTACCTTTTTCTGCTATAGAAAAAAATGAAGGCAATGCATTATAAACCTTTTCTCGATGATAAGGCGTCTTTAGATAAACGGGGCATCAAATCAAGGACAAAAAAAATGCCCCTCCGTAGAAACGGAGCGGCCTTTTCGATTGCTTGCCATATGTAAAAAAAATTAAAATAATTTTTCAGCTATCAAAAAACGTTTTATCTTGCTCCTCTTCGATACAAATTGGCCTTTTTGATTGCTCTTACTTCTTTTCGATTGCTTGCCAAATTTTACCTTTTCTCTTTCCCTTTCTTTGATAATGTAAAAGTAAGTCCCTTGCATTTTATTCTCAAGTCAAATAATCTACTAAATTGGTATGCTGAAAGGGTATTGTTTTTATGAAACATAGGCTGGTATTGGGTATTATTAAAAATTGGTTACGATGTCCAACGCAAAAGCTTGGTTAAGAAAAGTTCAAAAATGAGGTAAAACGACCTAGACATTCGGTGGTTGTATTCATGTGCGCTAGGGCTAAAGAGAACTGGTCATTTAAAAAAATAGCGCCTTTATAGAATCGGATCGGCCTCTACGGTTGTGTGCTATATTTAATAATATTGATCTATTTTTTTGGCTTGAAATTTCTCATTATCTTACAGTACGATTGTTTTATTCGGTCTTTTTATTGCCTGCCTTTCTTTCGATTGCTTGCCCTGTGTAAATTTTTGCACTTTTTTTTATTAAAAATTGTATGCGCAAACAGTATATTGAAATCAACTTATTACAATTATTAGCATATTGAAAATTGGTTTCTGGCATTGAAAACCAACAAAATTTTGCATATCAATTATAAAACTATTACGATGCCCAACCGTACTACAGATATACTTTTTCTTTTAATCCGTTCTTTGCAGAAGTCGGAAAAAAGGAATTTTAAGCTGTATATCAAGCGGAATTCAGGCAACGAAGACCTCAAGATCATTGAGTTGTTCGATGCCATTGATAAATTGAATGAATACGATGAAACCCTTTTGCTGAAAAAGCTAAGTTCTATCAAAAAACAACAACTCTCCAACACCAAGGCCCATTTATACAAACAAATACTGGCGAGCTTGCGTATTTTAAAAAGTACCGAAAGCATCGATCTACAAATACATGAGCAATTAGATTATGCCAGGATCCTTTACAACAAAGGGCTTTATCTACAAGCATTAAAAATATTGGAGCGCGCAAAAGAATTGGCCAATCTGTATCACCAGGATAGCTTTTTGATACAAGTGATTTCTTTGGAGAAAAAAATTGAAACGCTGCACATCACTCGTAGCATGGAAAACCGGGCAGATTTGCTGAGTCATGAGGCCAATGATGTGAACGAGCGGCGGAAGATGATCACAGCCTTGTCTAACCTTGCACTGAAACTGTACAGCTGGTATGTACAAAACGGCCATGCACGCAACGAAGAAGATGAACAGCATATAAAAAAGTACTTCAAAGAAAACATGCCGGAAGATGCCCTGCTTCAACAAGGGTTTTATGAGCGATTGTATCTTTTTCAGAGTTATTGCTGGTTTGCTTTTATTCGTCAAGATTTTTTGATGTACTACCGCTATACCCAAAAATGGGTAAACCTGTTTCACGACCAGCCCTTTATGATAGCCGTAGAAACGGGGCATTACATCAAAGGGATGCACAACCTTTTGAATGCTCATTTCGATCTACGCAATTATCAAAAACTAGCGCTTACACTCAAAGCGTTCGAAAAATTTGCAGAAACACCACTGGCCCTGATGCACGACAACAATCGAATACAAACCTTCGTGTACATCAACAGTGCTAAGTTGAATCTACAAATGAGCATTGGTAATTTTAAAGAAGGTCTCCTCCTTATTCCAGGGATTGAACAAAATTTAGTTGAATACAGTTTGTACCTTGATAGGCACAGGGTATTGGTATTTACTTATAAAATTGCCACACTCCATTTTGGATCGGGGAATTATGAGATTTGTATCGACTATTTGCAAAAAATTATCAACGACAATTTAGATCTCCGAAACGATCTGCAGTGTTATGCCAGGGTATTGCACCTGATGGCACACTATGAATTGGGCAATCATGATATCATCGACCATCTTATTAAAAGTGTATATCGTTTCATGGCCAAAAAGAAAAACTTCACGGTTATTGAGGAAGAGATGTTTAAATTTTTGCGCAAATCGTTTCATGTTCCTCGTAGAAGCCTCAAGCCAGAACTAGAGAAGTTCTTGAATGCCATCAAAAAGGTAGAGAAAAGTCGTTTCGAAACCAGGGCTTTGTCCTATCTCGATATTGTATCTTGGGTGGAGAGTAAATTAGAAGATAAATCTATGAGTCAAATTATCCGCGATAAATACCTTGCTAGCAACCGAAGGCTTAGCTACGGTATGTTATAGGAGCATCAAGCTGCAGCCGCGAATGTCGCTGTTGTCTAACCTTCCTACAATTTCAAAACTGCCATCTGCATGTAAAATACCCATATCATCTGTTGCTAAAAAAGAACAGCTGTGTAGGTTGGCCAAGTCAATAATGTTTACAGCACCAGTGATGGCTTTTTGCTGTACATGCTCCGCCCATTTTACTTCTAGTGGATCATCTTCAGCCCGGATGAGTACCTTCATTGTTGGGCTAGTGCGAAACAGTCCTTCTCCAAAAGAATATGCTTGAGACAATAATTCTGTCATTCCATATTCCGAATGAACCGCGGGTAGTTGCCATTGTGTTTTCAAAATACCGTGTACTTGCGCACGGGTCATCTCTGTTCGCTTGCCTTTCATGCCACCCGTTTCTATAACCGTTGTGTGCCGAAGTTGCATGGGGTGTTGTTCAGCAAAATCGAGTAAGGCATACGTTACACCGAAAAGCAGGGTTTTTATTCCTGAACGCTCATTCTGCAGAAGCAGCTGTTTAAGTTCGGCAGTTTCATAAAGGTAGAAGCCACTACCAGCGATCTTACTTTTTTGAATGAGGTTGTTTACCATGTATACCAAGGAAGAATGCCCTTTTTCTAAATAAGAGGGGAGAAGGCCAATGATGCAGGTATTGCTGATATCGCTGTAAAAATATTGTATGCCCTCGGAGAAACTGCGTTCATACAAAACCAGGTCTTTTACATAATGTTTGCTGTTGATAGATCCTGTGGTACCGCTGCTTTCAAAAATACCCGCTTCTTCAAAATGACCACTCACAATTCGATTGGTTTTAAAAAAGCGAATAGGTAAAAAAGGAATTTGAACCACCTGCTGCACATCATTTGTTTGAATATGCAGGTGTTCGCAAAAAGATCTGTAAAGATTGTTTTCCCGGTATTGGTAAGCAAATATTTCGAGTGCCAGCGCGTTAAAACGGGCAGGGTTAACTTCAAATATGTTTTTTTCTATTGCTTTAAGGTCTTCAGACATGGTTGATCGCAAAATTGCGTAATTAATTGCAATTCTTTAATTGCTGTTAAAGAATTAAACAAAATGAACCTTCTGAGGGTTATTTGAGTTGAGTTAGTTAAATTTGTTACAAATTCTACGAATGAAAAATATATTAGTACTCTTCATTACATCGATATTTCTAGCTTCTTGTGGTAAAGACAAATTTACTACAGCGCCTCAAATTAAGTTTGTGAGCCTGCTTCCTAATTTTGCTCAATCCAATATTACCTCTGTAGATCCAAATGCGCCTAAGCTTACGATAGAAGTTACCGACGCCGAAGGTGATTTGGGCGGTAAGGATATTACGGACAGTTCAATGATATACCTCCGAAATTTAAAGAGCAACAACATCGATTCATTTCGTTTCCCGGATTTAACCCGTGCTCAACAAAATAATTTTAAAGCTGAGGTAACCATTAGTTTATTCAACGCCCTTGACTGTGTAACACCTGGTCCGCCAAGGCCAAGAACAGATACTATATTTTATGAAGTGTATGTTCGGGATGCTAAAAAGAACAAGAGCAACGTGATTAAAACTGTAGATGCACTATTCTACCGCTGCTTGTAATGCGTTGGCTACAATTTATTTTTTCCCACTCTCTGTTCATCTCTCTCTGTGCTGCCTCAATGTGCGTGCAAACCTATATTGTCTGCAGCGTTGCTGTGGATAGCCGGGTATGTTTGTTTGTATTTTTTTGTACCCTTGCCAGTTATAATTTTTATTGGATCATCAGTAAGTTTGCTTTCAATCAAAGAAGCGCTGTACAAACTTTTATCAAAAAAGAACGATCGTATGTATTGTTGTTTTTAATAGCAGCAGCGTTTGTATGCTTCTACGCGCTGCAACTTCCTTATATGTGGGGATGGGCTTTGTTTGGGGCCTTGCTCACCCTGCTGTACTCTATGCCGCTTTGGCCATTGCCTTTTATACAACAATTGCCCAAGCCTGGCTTTTTAAAAACCGTATTGCTAGCATTCACCTGGACGTATGTTATTACTGTATTGCCATTGGCTGCTGCTTTAACCGAGCACATCTGGGACCTGGCTTTGCTTTTTGTTACCCGATTTTTTTTCATGCTCATGCTCTGCATTGTTTTCGACATGCGAGACGCTGCAATAGACAAGCTGCATGCATTAAAGAGTTTGGCCACCAGTGTATCTAAACGCTGGTTACAAAACATGATGCTGATTACTTTTTTACTGTACCTGTTTGCTGTCATCTGCATGTGGGTTTACTTCAGCAGTACCCAACAGTTGGTTGCTTTTTTGGTGACGGCTTGTCTTCTGTGGTTTGTGTATCGTTTATCGCTTCGCAAACAAGGCTATCTTTTTTATTATTTTGGGGTAGATGGATTGATGTTGTTTTCTTCTCTTGCAACAATTGTAGCTGGTGGGTTGTAAATAAAGCATGGATAGATAATATTTCCTCAGAAAAGGGGTTGATGTAACAATTGTACAATGATTACTTTTGCAAAAGAAAAATAGCAATACATTATGGCCAAAGCAGTTAAAAAAAAATCACTGATCAGCGTAGCAGCTTATTCGTTTTTAGAACAATATGTGAACAATGCATCTCCAACCGGTTTTGAAAGCAGTGGACAAAAGCTCTGGATGGAATACCTTCAGCCCTATGTGGATGAATTTTTTACCGATCCTTATGGTACCGCTGTGGGTGTCATCAATCCCAAAGCTCCCTTTAAAGTAGTGATGGAGGCCCATGCCGATGAAATTAGTTGGTTTGTAAACTACATCTCCCCAGAAGGATTATTGTACTTAAAAAGAAACGGTGGGGTAGATCATCAGATTGCTCCCAGTATGCGCGTGAATGTGCATGGTAAAAAAGGGATTGTAAAAGCGGTATTCGGTTGGCCTGCTATTCATACAAGGTTAAACAACCTAGATTCAAAAGAGCCAGCACCTAAAGTAGACAACTTGTTTTTAGATTGTGGCGCTAGAAACAAAAAAGAAGTGGAAGCCCTCGGTATTCATGTAGGGGCCGTAGCTACTTATGTGGATGGTTATGAAGAACTGGCGAATGGTTCACTCATTGCCCGTGCATTCGACAATCGCATCGGCGGATTCATGATTGCTGAAGTAACCAGAATGTTGAAGGAAAACAAAAAGAAACTGCCTTTTGGCCTATATATTGTAAATGCTGTTCAAGAAGAAATTGGATTGCGTGGGGCTGAAATGATTGCCCGTAGAATAAAACCCGATGTTGCCATCATTACCGATGTAACACACGATAGCAGCACACCCATGATTAGTAAAATTGTAGAAGGGGAATGTGTGAGTGGTGCCGGACCTTCTCTTTGTTATGGCCCTGCAGTGCACAATAAATTGTTAGATTTCGTATTGGCAACTGCCGATAAAAACAAGATACCTTACCAGTTAAGAGCAGTAAGCCGCAGTACCGGAACCGATACCGAATCATTTGCGTATGCAAACGATGGTTGCCCATCTGTACTCATTTCTATTCCACTGCGTTACATGCATACCACTGTAGAAATGTTGCACAAAGATGATATCGAAAATACCGTGAAACTGATGTATGAAACTTTGATCAACATTACGCCAAAAACCAACCTGAGTTATTTTAAATAATCACTTGATTCATTTTATGGAAGATAAATTCAGCAAATACCTGCAGCTTTCAATGAACATATTTTTGCTGTTCATTGGTTTCCTTGTTAGTGTGGTGGCATTGTTGTTTGGTCTCAGGTATTTGATGGGTGCGCTCGATTACCTTCCATGGTTTTCGTATCTATTTGCTATTTTCATCATTCTGGTGCCATCTGTTTTGATGATCACCATATTCTTGATTTATTTTAAACGCACAAAATCTCATCCCTCCCCAGTGGTGAAATGGATATCGCTGCTATTGTTTAGCATAGCCATCCTCGGCTGGGCCTATTTTCTGGTAATGGATGTGATTTATTTCTTTAAAACTGGAGCAAGGGATGTTGGAAAATTCAACAGTTACAATGTTGTTTACCTGGCAGCTAGTGTGGCTACCATATTTTTGGTGGGTGTAATGCAGGCTTTGTCTACCGAAAAAGAAAAAGACTGGTTAGAAAAAAGGAAAGAAAGAGAAGCGTTGGAATCAACCGCACAACTACCTAACGAATGAACCATGAATTTATAAAAAAAATTCCCCCTGAAGAATCAGGAGGATTTTTTTTAACCCTTAAAACAATCACAAGAAAATAGTTGAATACAATAAATACGTTATAGTACTAGAATAGTTTAAATGAGGGTTAAAAAAATATCTTAAAACTCAAATTGGGCCATTTTTAAGACGGTAAACTTAAGTTAGCGCAATGTCAAGCACCTGCTGCATTGTTTTAACGAAATGAAATTGTATGCCTTTTATAAACGTTGGGTTGATCTCCACAACGTCTTTTTCATTTTGCCAGCACATGATGATTTCTCTTATGCCGGAACGCTTGGCAGCCAATACTTTTTCTTTGATTCCTCCAACTGGTAATACCTGCCCACGCAAGGTTATTTCTCCCGTCATGGCCAGATAAGGTTTTATTTTTCGGCCCGTGAACGCGCTAGCCAATGCGGTCATCATGGTGATACCTGCACTAGGGCCATCTTTGGGAGTAGCGCCTTCCGGAACATGAATGTGTGCATCTTTTTTATTGAAGGCTTCTTGGGTAATTCCCAGTTTTTTACCATTGGCTTCTAGCCAAGTATAAGCGGTGCTTGCACTTTCTTTCATCACATTGCCTAGGTTACCGGTCAATTTCAATTCACCTTTTCCTTCGCTCAGTTGTGTTTCAATAAACAGGATGTCGCCACCTACATAGGTCCATGCTAAGCCAACCGCTACACCAGCCATGTTGGCCATTTTGTACAGTTCATTGCTGTAACGGGGTTTTCCCAGTATTCTTTCGATATCATTGTTGGTAATGGTGGCTTTTAGTTTCCCTTTCATTACCATTTCCTTCGCCTGAAAGCGCATGATGCTGGCCAGTTGACGATCTAACTCTCTTACACCACTTTCTCTGGTATAATCTGCAATCACTTTTTCAATAACAGTATCACTCATCTTAAAAGCTACAGGTTTTAACCCATGCATTTCTTTTTGTTTGGGGATGAGGTGACGTTTGGCGATTTCAATTTTTTCTTCAATGGCATATCCACTGAGGTCGATGATTTCGAGCCTGTCGCGCAATGCGGGCTGTATATTGCTGATATTGTTGGCCGTTGCAATAAACAGTACTTTGCTTAAATCATATTCCAACTCCAAGTAATTGTCGTAGAACGTATTGTTCTGTTCTGGATCCAATACCTCTAACAACGCCGATGATGGATCGCCCCGATGGTCGGTACCTACTTTGTCAATCTCATCTAGAATCATTACAGGATTGCTGCTTTTAACCTTACGGATGCTTTGCACAATTCTTCCTGGCATAGCACCAATATAGGTTTTACGGTGACCACGAATTTCACTTTCGTCGTGCAGGCCGCCCAAGCTCACCCGTACATATTTTCTATTGATGGCCGATGCGATGCTTTTTCCGAGGCTGGTTTTACCGATCCCCGGAGGGCCAAGGAAACAAAGGATCGGACTTTTCATGTCTCCTTTTAATTTCAAAACAGCCAGGTATTCTAAGATTCTTTCTTTGATTTTATCCATTCCATAATGATCATGATCGAGCACTTTTTTGGCTTTTTTCAAATCATACTGGTCTTGTGTATATTCTTCCCATGGTAAGTCAAGCATGAGATCAAGGTGATTGTACACCACCGAATAATCGGGGGTAGAAGAATGCATCCGTTCCAATTTTTCCACGCCTTTTGCAAACATGTCTTTTGCCGCTTCGGTCCATTTTTTTGCTTCTGCCTTTTTCTGCATTTCTTTTACTTCCGCCATATTTTCGCCACCCAATTCATCTTTGATGGCTTTCATTTGCTGTTGCAGAAAATACTCACGCTGCTGCTTGTCTAACTCAGCACGGGTTTTATTGGTCACTTTGTTTTTGAGCTCTGCATACTGTAATTCAGTATGCATCAAATTCATCAGCAATTCTGCCCTTGCTTTGATGTTGCTGATCTCTAACAATTGTTGCTTTTGTTTGAGGTCGCTGTTAAGGTTGCTGCTCACAAAGTGAATGAGGAACGAGGGGTTCTCAATATTTTTTAAAATGATAGCGGCTTCGCTCGGAAGGTTTGGAGAAAGACTGATGATTTGTGCCGCAAGGTCTTTGATGCTTCCTACCAATGCATCAAAATTTTTATCGCCTTTGATGCTTTCTTCCTCCAATACTTTAATGGTAGCTTTAAAATAAGGATCCTCCGTGGTGATGCTTTCTATTTTAAACCGCTTTTTCCCTTGTATGATGATGGTGGTTCCGCCATCGGGCATTTTAATCAGTTTTACAATTTTTGCTACAGTGCCAATGTCTTCCAAATCGCTAACCGCCGGCTCTTCAATCGTACTGTCTTTTTGTGCCACAACGCCGATCAATTTGTCAGTCTTGTAGGCATCATGCACCGCTTTAATGCTCTTATCCCGGCCTACTGTAATGGGAATCACCACTCCCGGAAATAGCACGGTATTGCGCAATGGCAAGAGGGGTAGTTCTCCTGGGAAGGGCGTTGCATCTGCATCCTGGTCATCGTCATCATTTAATGGAATGATGGGCATAAATTCCATTTCATCTTCCTGATTATCTAAATAAAACGTATTATTCATATATGTTTGTTGGTTAGTCAATTTGACAAAATTAATAACTCGTTGGGCCATTGTAGGGTTGAATCAGTATTAGACAATTTTGGTGCCGATTTAAACAATAGGGTACAATGACATGATTTCAAATTAGGCATCATTCATTAAAATTCATAATATTGGAATCATTGTTCTCCAATGCAAAAGAGGGGATTGTGTTACATTTGTTGTATATGGACATACAGATTACAGAGAAGGAAGCTTTTATTCTAAAAAAGATAGGGCAGGCTGCCGAAGAGCTCGGGGTACCTTGTTATGCCATTGGAGGTTTTGTTCGCGATAAAATTATGGGTAGGCCCACTAAAGATCTTGACATTGTTTGTATTGGCGACGGCATATTGTTAGCCCAAAAAGTGGCGGATTGCTTTCAGCCGAATCTATCGGTAAATGTTTTCAAAAATTTTGGTACCGCACAAATAAAAACTGTTGATGAAGAAATTGAATTTGTAGGGGCTCGAAAAGAAAGTTATCGCTCCGAAAGTCGCAACCCCTCCGTTTCGCCTGGAACCCTAGAAGACGACCAAAATCGCAGAGATTTTACCATCAATGCAATGGCCATCAGCCTCAACAAAAAAAATTATGGGAAGCTGATAGATCCATTTAACGCCTTGAATGATATTGAACAAAAAATCATTCAAACACCTTTGGAGCCGGGTGCTACTTTTAGCGATGATCCACTCCGGATGATGCGTGCCATCCGCTTTGCTGCACAACTTCATTTTGAGATTGCGCCCGAAACCCTGCAATCTATTTCCAAGCATGCCAAGAGGATCAATATTATCAGCAAAGAAAGAATTGCCGAGGAGCTCAATAAAATATTGATGAGTAAAAAACCTTCTGTAGGTTTTGATCTTCTCTATAAAACCGGATTGTTGCAACTCATTTTTCCGCAGATGGTTGCCCTTGCTGGTGCAGAATACATTGATGGAATGGGGCACAAAGATAATTTTTACCATACGCTGCAGGTTGTAGACAATATCGCAGAACATACCAACGACCTTTGGTTGCGCTGGGCAGCAGTGTTGCACGACATAGCGAAACCTGCTACCAAAAAGTTTGAAGAAGGCCATGGATTCACGTTTCATGGCCACGAAGTAGTGGGTGGCAGGATGGTGCCCAAAATTTTTGGTCAGCTCAAATTACCACAAAACGAAAAAATGATGTTTGTAAAAAAGATGGTAGAATTGCATTTGCGCCCCATCAGTTTAACGAAAGAAAACATAACCGATTCTGCAGTTAGAAGATTGTTGTTTGATGCGGGCGATGACCTGGAGTCTCTGATGACTTTGTGCAAAGCAGACATCACCAGTAAAAACAAATTGAAGGTAAAACGCTTTATAGAAAATTTCGAAATGGTGCAAGAGCGTTGTGCCGAGGTAGAAGCCAAAGATCATATTCGCAACTGGCAACCACCCATTACGGGAGAATTGATCATGGAAACTTTTAAGCTACCACCATCCAAGCCAGTTGGACTTATCAAAGATGCCATTCGCAATGCCATCTTGGATGGTGAAATACCCAACGAATATGAAGCAGCATTTGCCTTCATGAAAGCAAAAGCAATAGCATTGGGTATTGGATATCAGTAGAAAAAAACGAAGAGCTTAGATCGTTCAAGCATTAAAGGTTACCTGTGCTTTTGTGAATTATCGAGTGTATGAGCATTGCATGTTTGTAGCTATTGAGTTATCAAAATAAAACGCTTAAATTTGTTGTATGGCTATTTTAAAATTCAGGATTTATTGGGAAGAAGATGAAAGTATTTACAGAGATGTGGCGATACGACATACCAACAGTTTTCTAGACTTACACGAAGCAATATTAAAAAGCTTTGAGTTTGACAATAAGCACAAAGCAACTTTTTACAGAAGCAACGACAACTGGAAATTCGGCCGAGAAATATCGTTGGAGTCTTATGACAGAGATTACAAAGTAGCGCCACTCATCATGAGCGAAACCACCTTGGCCAGTGAAATAAAAGATCCCAATCAGAAGTTTGTATATGAATACGACTTTAACAAGAACTGGCATTTTATGGTAGAACTGATTAACGTAGATAAAGAGGAAAACAAAAAAATTATTTATCCGGCTTGTGTACGTACAGAAGGAATTGCACCTTCACAATATGGTACCAAGGGCCTTGTTGACAAACGCTTGGCAGAAATGGAAGAAAAATACGATTTGCAGCCTGATGCATTAAAAGATGGTTTTGGTGAACAAGATGAAGATGGAGAAGCTGCAACAGATGCAGATGACTTTGCTGAAGATACCAACGAAGCCAACGACGGATTTTAACTACACTGTTGTTACAGTTACAACAGTACAACATAAACTTTTTAAACAGTTCTCCCATTCGAGAACTGTTTTATTTTAAAACATGCTGCACAAGTGCTTTTATGCAAAAAACGGTGATCATCATTGCTGGGCCCACAGCGGTTGGTAAAACAGCGCTGGCTATTGAACTGGCACTTTATTACAACACGGTCATCATTTCTGCTGATAGCCGACAGTGTTACAAAGAACTAGGCATCGGTGTGGCAAAACCAAGCGAAGCGGAATTGCAGGCAGTAAAGCACTACTTTATCAACTCTCATTCTATCGAAGACTCCCTTTCTGCAGCCGATTTCGAAAACTATGCTTTAAGCCAACTGCAGCAGTTGTTTCTTACCAAAGAGGTAGTGGTAATGGTGGGTGGCACTGGTTTGTATATGAAGGCATTTGTAGAAGGGCTCGATCAAATTCCTCCTGTATCAGATGCAGTAAAAGAAAAATTGAGTACAGCTTTTGAGAAGGGGGGGATGCCATGGCTTCAGGCGCAGGTTAGGGAAGAAGATCCCGCTTTTTTTGAGACGGGCGAAATCCTAAATCCTCAACGGTTGTTAAGGGCATTGGAAGTAAAATGGACCACTGGAAAATCGATTCAAGCATTTAGAACACATCAAAAAAAAGAACGTCCGTTTCGGATCATTCAATTTGGGTTGGAACTGCCTCGTGCTGTTTTGTACAAACAAATAAACCAACGGGTATTGCAGATGGTGGCCGATGGGTTGGTGGAAGAAGCGCGTAAACTCATTCCTTTCCGTTCGTTGAATGCCTTGCAAACCGTGGGTTACAGAGAGTTGTTCGATTGTTTTGATGGAATTACTTCCTTAGATAGAGCGATTGAACTTATTCAACAAAATACCCGGCATTATGCCAAACGCCAGATGACCTGGTTTAAAAAAGATCCCAATATGCAGTGGGTAGATGTAGGGAAAAGGGAAAAGGCGCTTCAACAAATCATTCAACAAGTTATACCAATGTGATTTATATAATATGCCAATATTTTATAAATCTTATCCCGAATGCTTTCGGGAGTAAATGCCGATGGTATCAAACAAATAGTACAATGAGGCGATAGCCGATATTGGACTATATTGTTTGTTCAATCGGTATAAATCAAGGTTCAGACAAAAGCAAGGGGCAGGGGATAAAGCGATAAATATGGTGCTTGGTTTTTTGTGTCCGTTTTTTTGAAATCTGGTTGTAAAAGCCGAACACATTCGCCAGTAAAAATTTTACTCTTGGATTCTATTTCTCAAATCCATTTGTGTATGCGATATTCTAGTAATTTCAACTTTGTCTTCACTAAGTTTTCTGTAAAATAGTATGTGTTGTCCAGCCCAAAATCCCAAAATTTCAGTATTTATTTCTGGATAGTTTTTACCAAAGGCTTTGCCATCTGCTATATCTTGACAAGTATTCAAAAGCATGAAATAGTATTTGTCAGCTTGTCTCTCTGACCAGGTATCAATTGTATAGCCCCAAATTGCTGATAAATCTAAAACAGCTTTTTTTGTAAGTGTGTAACTAGCCATTTTTTCGTTTAGCAGTTTTTAATTTTTCAAGATGTTTTTTAGGATCGAAGTTTCTGGCAACTCCACTTTCAATGCCTTCCTCAATGGCTTTTCTGAGAACGATTATTTTAGATTCTTCTTCTTCCAATAATCGAAGACCTGCTCTGATAACTTCACTGGCGTTCTTAAATCTCCCTGTTGAAACTTTATCGTCAACGAAATCTTCAAAATGATTTCCTAATGAAATGGAGGTATTGCGTCCCATAGATTTAAATTTGGTTAAAGTTACCAAAAATTGGTAATTCTACAAATTTGATATTTTTGGTGAAAACACCAACAACGGCGTAAATTCTACAAATTTGATATTGTTGGTGAAAACACCAACAACGGCGTAAATTCTACAAATTTGATATTGTTGGTGAAAACACCAACAACGGCGTAACGGGGCAAAAATGTTGAACTCAACAACCATGTTTGAATGTCATTTTTCAGCGGGATTGTACGACCCCTTCAGGGTCGGGTCTTTCTTTGGGCTGTATTGCTATAAATATTCGACCCCGATGGGGTCGTGGATGCACGTATCAAAAATGATTACTGTACTGAATAAATAAAGTTGTTTCGTCTACAACCCACTACAGAGACCAATCTGGGCCTCAGAAAAAATTGCTTAGAATCTATGTTGATTAAAGTTGCAAAGCAATCACAGCCGTTGGTTGAAAACCAGACGGCGGCTACCTCCTTTAATTCTGCAGCCCTTGATCTACCTAACGGCAGACAGGCTTTTGGTTCTTTACATCAAGGAAAAGAACATAAGCCCGCGGCAGGCGATAAAAAGAAATAAGTTTTAAAATTTCTTCAATAAAATAATTTCTTTCGCTGTAGCGCATCCCTGTGTTTCGTGAGTCACGAGCCACGGCGGGGACGGCGTTGTTGGTGAGAACAGCAACAACGCCGTAATTACAATATACTTAATTGGCAATAAACGTAAACGAAGGAATGATACTTGGTGCAACAGGATTGCGATACACAAAAGTATAGCTTTTGCCTGCTGTTAATGTTTGTGTAGCGGTACTGATAATTCCAACTGATCCGCTTGTACCCGGCGTTCTTGCTTCAATCGTAATTGAACCCGGATCTATGTTGATATAGGCAGCATTTAATGGTGTAGCTTGTTGGTCGTTAAAATTTCGAGAAGCAGATAATACAGTGCCTGTGCTGGTTGTAAAACTTGCCGTATTTACCAAATTGCCAAGATGTAGGATATTAATTTTTGCCTTTCCACTTGCAGGGGCCGGATCTTCTAACACTACAGACGATTTTAACTTACTCAAACTATCGGCAATCACAAAGCTGTAATAATTTCCTGTTGCTGCATTAAAGTTGGCATTCACTATATCTGTTGTAGTACCTGATTTGCGCACCTGCACAGTTACGGTGCCGGCCACTGTACTGGTATATGGTATGGTTAATGAATAAGCCCCAATAGAACCTACCAGTGTATTGTTTAGGCGCACTTCAAGCGAGCCGCCATCGGGTATGCCATGCACAATGCGCACATTAGTTAAAGAGGTAGGGGTATCGTCTTTTTTCTTACAAGATCCTGAACCAATAAGAAATAAACCAATTGCATAAATTAAAACATTTTTCATATAAATTTTATTTTAGTTAAACCATTTGAATTGTTAACAGATTATGAAGCTATCCATTTTTCTACATCTTGATTATTTGCCAAAATAGCAATATTAAGCTCTTTTTTTCAAAACATTTAAATCTGGGTATTTTTTTTATTCTTAAGAAATTAGGGTCATTTTCTTACAAACAATCTTTGAAATGAAAAATATTTGCTTGTTTTTTTATCGAATTGCCTTAGCCTTGGTGCCATGTCGCAAACCATAGATGATGATTCCACATACACCCACTGGCGAATGTGTTACGACAGGATCACCTTCGCCAATTCTGCCAGACTGTGTCCTAAGTTGGTATTCCAAATGCTACATGGTGGGTAATCCATTTTCAGTAGTGTAGTAATCAACAGCACTTGAGTGGTTATTGGAAGTTCGTTTTTCTGAAATCCGGTTGCAAACTGGCTGAATTGATAAACCCATCTGACCGGCTAAAGGCGAACAGATGGGCGAGCTTAGGTGCTGAATCATCACCCACAAAAAAAGCGCATAAGAAATTAATCTTAGGCGCTTTAAATTTTTTCTCTATTTGTGATCCGGATTGGATTCGAACCAATGACCCTCAGCTTAGAAGGCTGATGCTCTATCCAGCTGAGCTACCGAACCATAAATAACTTTCAACAGTTATTTTGGGTTGCAAATATAGGGATTCTATGTGTTTATAAAAATGCAAAATTAAAATCTTTTTAACCTCTATACAAGTATATAGGGAATTTTATGAAAAAAAAAGAAAAAATAAAACTATATATTTGTTAAGGGTTTGCTTGATTTATACATCATTAGGCATTACATTTGTCAAAATCACAGATTATTCTTCGAATCACGCAGAAAAAAATCTTAAAAAATTAAATTAGCGTTTATGAAACAAAAACTTACAATGGTATTAGCTTTGGCCTTGCTTGTTACTGGTGCAGTTGCACAGGTTAACAGTGTATCGCCCGACAAAAAACCTTCTTTATTTGGTATTCACCTCAATGCAGTAGATTTTGTTACCCCTGAAACATTCAATAACAACAATACAGAAAGAAAATTAGCCGGGTTAAGGGACATGGATTTTGGATTATCTCTTTCTTACTGGAGAGGTTTAACCAATACCATCGATTTCGCTGGTAAATTCAATGCAACCCTGCGCAACTACGCAGGTGCAAGAGGAGAAAGTACCGCTAAAACAGAAGCTGGTTTAGAATTAGAACCCACTTTAAACTTCCGTCCATTTTCAGACAAAGCATTAATCAATCCTTTCCTTACCGCAGGTATAGGTGCTGGTTTATATACCGGTAAATTCAGCGGATATGTTCCAGCAGGTGTTGGTATCCAAGTTAACTTTAACAGCGTAGCTTATCTAATGCTGCAAAGTAACTACCGTTGGAGCTTAGATAAAGATGTAATGGGTAATCACATCATGCACTCTATTGGTATTGCTCACAACTTTGGTCCTGAAAAACCAAAAGTAGTTCCGCCACCTCCAATGCCTGTTGTTTTAGACAGAGACAACGATGGCATTCCAGATGCTACCGATAAATGCCCTGACACTCCAGGTTTGTCTTCTTTGCAAGGTTGCCCTGATAAAGACGGCGATGGTATCGCTGATGCTGACGACAAATGCCCAGACGTTAGAGGTTTGGCTAAATACCAAGGTTGCCCTATTCCTGATACCGATAAAGATGGTATTAACGACGAAGAAGACAAATGTCCAACCGTTGCAGGTTTGGTTAAATACCAAGGTTGTCCAATGCCAGATCAAGACAATGATGGCGTAGCAGACGAAAACGACAAATGTCCTATAAATGCTGGTCCTGCAAGCAACGAGGGTTGTCCTGAAGTTTCAAAAGACATAGTGAATCAGATCAACAATGCTGCTAAGAACATCGTTTTTGCTACCGGATCTTATAAAATATTGCCTAAATCATACAAATCACTCGACGTTGTTGCTGAATTAATGAAACAGGATGAATCATTAACGATCGATATTGATGGTTACACCGATGATGCTGGTGATGATGCAAGCAATCAAATTTTATCTGAGCGGAGAGCTACTTCTGTAAAAGAATACCTGAGGGTGAAAGGCGTTTCACCATCTCGCATGGCTTCTGCCGGTTACGGTGAAGCAAGACCAGTTGGCGACAACAAAACTGCTGCAGGTCGTGCACAGAACAGAAGAATAGAAATTACTGCTAAAAACTAATAAGCTTCATACAATCAATACACATCAAGGCCCGCTGTTAACAGTGGGCCTTGATGTTTTTGATATATTTCAGTAGAATGACCAATATGCTGAAAAGACCATAAGATTGTTACTCCTTTCAAAACAGAAAAGCAGCCAATAAAGGCTGCTTTTCTGTTTTGAATATTCTTCGCAAAAGTAGGCATTACACAACTGTAGCCTTCTTATTTATCTTTTATACCAATAGGGGTTCATGGCTGTAATCTTTGATGACTTCGTAAAGTGTTCCTCTTTCTACCGGTTTTCTGTTTACTTGTTTAATGAGTTGCACCAGATCATCTGTGCTCATGGTAGGGGTTTGTTCCTCACTACCTGCCATTGAATATATTTTGGTAGAATCATCGATGGTGCCATCAATATCATTTACCCCAAATGCCAGGGTTAATTGAGCATTTTGCCTGCCCAACATTGGCCAGTAGGCCTTTAGGTGAGGGAAATTATCGAGGTAAATACGCGCTATGGCATATACACGCATGTCTTCATTGATGTTGCTTTCAGGAATATGACTCATGTCGTTGTTGCTGTTCCGGAACTTGAGTGGTATGAAGGTGTTGAAACCATTGGTTTTGTCTTGCAGCGCTCTCAGCTTATGCATGTGGTCTATTCTGTGGCTGTATTGTTCTACATGCCCGTAGAGCATGGTAGCATTGCTATTCATTCCCAAACGGTGCGCCGCTTCATGAATGGCCAGCCAGCCTTCGCCGCTTACTTTATCAGCAGCAATTACATCCCGCACTTCCGGATGAAATATTTCTGCCCCTCCGCCTGGGAGCGATTGTAAACCAGCTTCTTTCAATTGCAACATGCCTTCTTCTACCGTGAGTTTTGCTTTGCGGAACATATAATCTAGTTCAACCGCCGTAAATCCTTTGATGTGCAAATCGGGCCTATGCGCGTGAATTTTTTGTATCAATTCTATAAAGTAAGCCATGTTCATTTTTGGATGAACACCACCCACAATGTGTACTTCGGTAACGGGTTTGCCATCGTAACTTTTTACGATATCCAACATTTGGTCGATGCTCAGTTCCCAACCCTCTTCCTTATTGGCATACAGGCGAGAGTAAGAACAAAACTTGCAGCTGAATACGCAAACGTTGGTAGGTTCTATGTGAAAATTTCTGTTGAAATAAGTAACGTCACCGTGTTTTTGTTCGCGGATAAAATTGGCCAACGCACCCACAAAACCAAGACTGGCTTTTTCTAACAATACCAGGCATTCCTCATCCGAAATACGGGTGCCGTCTTTTACTTTTTGAGCAATGGTTTGAAGGGCTGTGTCGGATTGAGAAGCGATGATAAAATCTAACGGATGACTCATGTGTTATTTTTTGCAAATTTACGAGGAATGCAGTTGGTAAAATGCTTATTTCTGCGGTTCCTGATCAATATCATACCAACGATTGAAGAGCTTGAAAGTTTAGCAACGACTATGTTTGCTATCAAATAAATATCTATCTTTCGAACTTTAACATGCATTGCTAAAACTTGCTTATGAATATTAAGTTCAGATTGATCGTATTAAATTTTCTTCAGTTTTTTGTGTGGGGGAGTTGGCTCATTTCGTTGGGTGGCTACATGTTTACATTTCCGGGTGACCAGTGTGAAAGAGGGGCCCTGGTGGGTGCCACTTACGGAACAATGGGTATAGCTTCTATATTTATGCCAACCATTATAGGGATCATTGCAGACAGGTTTGTGAATGCTGAAAGAGTTCTGGCATTCTGTCATTTTGCAGGTGCGGCAGTTTTATATTGGGCGAGTACTTTAACCGAAGTAAACATGCTTTACACAGCCATTCTGATAAACAGCTGTTTCTTTATGCCCACTATTGCACTCAACAATACTGTGTCTTACTCAATACTCAATCAACTCAATTTAGATGTTCAAAAAATATTCCCACCTATTAGAGTATGGGGAACTGTTGGATTTATCATTGCTATGTGGAGTGTTGATTTTATGGGTTGGACGCAGAGCCCTAATCAATTTATTATTGCAGCTTTCGCCGGAGTGTTGATGGGATTATATTCTTTAACAATGCCTGCATGTAAACCTGCGAAGACCACAAAAGGGTCCTCAATTGTGGAAATGCTTGGCCTGAATGCTTTTGTTTTGTTCAAGCAACCCAAAATGCTGATTTTCTTTCTTTTTGCAATGTTCCTTGGCGCTGCTCTACAAATTACCAATGCATTTGGTCAACCTTTTTTAAATGATTTTTCTACAGTATACAAAGGTACATTTGCTGTAGAACACCCAAGTTTACTCATCTCTCTTTCTCAGATCTCGGAAACGCTGTTCATTTTAACGATACCTTTCTTTCTCAAAAAATTTGGTATTAAAAAAGTAATGTTAATGAGTATGATTGCATGGGGGTTAAGATTTGCATTATTCGGAATAGGTAATCCTGCAGAAGGACTTTTCTTTTTGATTTTGTCAATGATCGTTTATGGAATGGCCTTCGATTTCTTCAATATTTCAGGATCACTGTTTGTAGAAAAAGAAGCAGATCCCAACATTAGAGCAAGCGCGCAAGGTTTGTTTATGTTAATGACAAACGGTTTAGGAGCCATGTTTGGTGGATGGGGTGCAGGAAAAGTGGTTGATTACTTTACTACCAATGTTGAAGGAGCATGCTCTGGAGTGAAAGACTGGCAATCTATATGGTTTACGTTTGCAGCTTACGCACTTCTTTTGGCCATCATATTCCCCTTTGTATTCAAATACAAACACGATCCCATTGCTTCTGGTAAAGTGAGTCATTAAGGCAGATGTTGTTTGATTTCATCTGGAAAGATTTCCCTACATTTGATAGCATCAAATGATAGTATCAAATGAAGCCTCCCTATAATTTAACGAGCGAAATTTTGAAACTTGTTAGTGAAGTTTCTCATAAAATTGGAGAACTGAATGCTTCTTTTCTTACCCAGCAATCGCCTGAATTGCGAAAAAGAAATAGAATCAGGACAATTCAAGCATCTTTAGCCGTAGAAGGTAATACGCTTTCCATTGATCAAGTGACCGCAATTATTGACAATAAAAGCGTACTCGGCCCTACAAAAGATATCAAAGAGGTAACAAATGCAATTGAAGTATACAAGCTGTTAAATGACCTACATCCTTTTAAAGAAAAAAAATTTTTATCCGCTCATAAAATGCTGATGAAAGATTTAATTAAAAATGCTGGACAGTATAGAAGTTCAGGAGTAGGTATTGTACGAGGTTCTCAAATTACACATGTAGCGCCCCCTGCGCAAAATGTTTCTTTTTTGATGAAAAATTTATTCAATTATCTAAAAAAAAGCAACGAACTCATTCTTGTTAAAAGCTGTGTGTTTCATTATGAAATGGAATTTATTCATCCATTTACTGATGGTAATGGAAGAATGGGAAGGCTCTGGCAAACACTTATTCTAATGCAACAATATGCTGTATTTGAATTTTTACCTTTTGAAACACTCATCAGTAAACATCAAAAAAGTTATTATCAATCCCTTTCTCAATGCGACAAACAAGGTGAGTCAACAAAGTTCATTGAATTTATGTTGACCATTTTAAGTGATGCTCTTGATGAATTACTTGCAGAGCGATCAGGCCCGATCTCTAGCTCAGACAGGATTCGTATATTTCTATCAAGTGGGGCAAAAGAATTTACTCGTAAAAACTATATGAACTACTTTAAAACAATTTCATCCGCTACTGCCAGCCGTGATCTTCTGTTTGCCGTAAAAGAAAATCTCATTCACAAATTTGGCGACAAGAATAAAACAATTTATGAAGTACAGTAGCATTTATGCAACCTATCAATGCTTTTTTTTGATATCGGTTACACATAGAAATTTTGACTTCATCTACTTATCAGGTTCATCTACATCGTTTTCAATTATTCATACTCATTAACGATATACAAAGAAAAAAAAACCTCTACCAAAGCAGAGGGTTTAAAATTTCCTATCCTAAACAATTACTTGTGTGCTTCAATTTTCTTTACAAAATTGGCTTTCGGTTGTGCGCCTACCAATTTGTCTACCACTTCTCCGTTTTTCACAAATAAAATAGCTGGAATACTGGTGATACCATAGTTGGTTGAAACCTGTGGGTTGTGATCTACGTTTACCTTTCCAATTTTTACACTGCCTTCGTATTCTTTGCTCAACTCCTCAATTACCGGACCGATAGCTCGGCAAGGGCCACACCATTCTGCCCAAAAATCAATTACTGATAATTTATCTGAATCCAATACTTCTGTTTTGAAGTTTGCGTCTGTTAATTCTAAAGCCATGATAATATTAATTTATTGTTGATGAATGTACTCTTTAATTTACAAATTTAAAACCATATTACGTATTGGAGCAGAATGACATATCCACAATCTTATTGACAGTGTGAATTGGTAGAAACGGCAGTTAAATGTTAAGACGTTAACACATTAACCCCAAAATACTGGTTCTCATTTAAAAAAACTGCCATGTCATCGTTCATGGTAAACCCATTGTCGATAGAATACAGGCTAATTTTATGGTTAGAAACAGAATCGTGAATATTGAATCTTATAGAAGCCTTGCCCGGATTGTTCTTGATATTGCCATCAATAAAATTGATGAAATCATCATCTATAAACTCCGGCGTAATATCAATAATAATTTGTTTGGTTAAACTCGTTTTCACCGTTTCCAACAAATGCATCTTGTTGATGCCAAATTCATATTCACCCGGCTTAAAACGTTTTTCCTTAAACGCACCTTCTACCATAATACTCATTCCTTTTTCGAAATAGTGCTGGTACCTTGCATAATCTTCCTGAAACAAAAAGAAATCGGTTTTGCCCGTAAAATCTTCCACAAACAATACCCCATAGTTTTTACCCGTTTTGGTAAGTCTGTGCTGACCATCAATGACCAAACCTGCCAGTCGAATCATCCTGCTGGGTGCTGTTAAACTTACCGCATTCTTAATTTCTAAAAAATCGGCAATGGGGGTGATGTGGTAATGATCCAGTTCAAACCTGAAATTGTCTAACGGATGCCCGCTCATGTACATGCCGGTCACCTCTTTTTCATAATCTAATTGTTCTAGCAATTGCCATGCTGCACAGTTGGGCAATTTTGGTGGAACAATATCGGGCATTTGTAAGTCACCAAACAACGTATTGGCGGTGCTTGCAGACTGTGCCTGAAACACCGAACCAAACTTTATAATTTTTTCCAATGATGCAATATCGCCTGCTGGTGAAAAAAAATATTGTGCCCGATGCATTTCTTTAAAACAATCAAAAGCACCGCCGTATACCAAACTCTCCAATGATTTTTTATTTACAGAACGTAGGTTTACTCTCTTCACCAAATCGAACATGTCTTTAAAAAAGCCGTGTTTGTTCCTTTCTTCAATGATGTTCTCAATGGCATTTTCACCCACACCCTTTAATCCGCTAAAACCAAAACGGATTTCTCCTTTTTTATTCACCGCAAAACCATTGTTAGATTCATTGATGTCGGGCCCCAATACTTTTAATCCCATGCGTTTGCACTCTTCCATAAAGAAGGTAATTTTTTCTATACTGCCCGCATGGTTCAACACCGCTGCCATAAACTCACCAGGGTAGTGGGCCTTGATGTAGGCCGTTTGGTAAGCCACAAAAGCATAACAGGTACTGTGCGATTTGTTGAATGCGTACTGTGCAAAGGCTTCCCAGTCGGTCCAGATTTTTTCCAGTTTGTCTTTCGGATGCCCCTTCGCAGTGGCCCCCTCCACAAACTGAACTTTCATTTTATTGAGTGTTGCAATCTGCTTTTTACCCATCGCTTTTCGCAACACATCTGCATCACCCCTGCTAAAGCCTGCCAGTTTCTGGCTCAACAACATCACCTGTTCCTGATACACCGTAATACCATAGGTTTCTTCGAGGTATTCCTTCATGTCTTCCAAATCGTAACTCACTTCCTCACGGCCATGCTTACGCGCAATAAATTTTGGAATGTAGGCGATCGGTCCTGGCCTGTACAAGGCGTTCATCGCAATAAGATCATCAAACTTATCGGGCTTCAATTCTCGTAAATATTTTTGCATACCCGGGCTCTCAAACTGGAAGGTAGCATTGGTATCTCCCTGCTGGTACAACCTGTACGTGCGTTCATCGTCTAACGGAATGTCATCTATCGCAATGTCTATACCATGATTTTGTTTAATGAGCAACATAGCCGTTTTTAAAATACTCAGCGTTTTTAAACCCAAAAAGTCCATCTTTATTACGCCTGCTTCTTCAATAGAACCGCCATCAATTTGTGTTAACCACAAATCAGATTCTTTTGATGTGGCCACGGGTATCAAATCTGTCAAATCTCTCGGCGCAATGATGATACCCGCTGCGTGTATACCTGTGTTGCGTACGGAACCCTCTAGTACAGCGGCTTCCTGCAAAATTTTGGCGTTCAAATCAGTACCTGCATATATTTCTCTGAGCCTTTTTACGTTCTCCACATCATCAGCCGTGAGCTGTTCTTTTTCTTCTAAACTTTTTTCTTTTGAATCGGTCTTGTCTTTATCGGTAAGTGGCGCCTGCAACAATCGTTTTAAATTGATGCCCGGTTTATCTGGCACAAGTTTGGTAAGCATCCTGCTTTCTGGCAACGGAAGATCCATCACGCGTGCCACATCGGCAATGCTGCTTTTTGCCGCCATAGTACCATAGGTGATGATTTGCGCTACCTGGTTTTTGCCATATTTCTGCACCACATAATCAATCACTTTCTGCCTGCCCTCATCATCAAAATCGGTATCAATATCGGGCATGCTTTTACGCTCTGGATTTAAGAAACGCTCAAACAGCAATTTGTATTTAATAGGATCAATGTTGGTGATGCCAATACAGTATGCTACTACCGAACCCGCTGCTGACCCACGGCCCGGACCAACAAATACACCAATTTCACGACCAGCCTTTATAAAATCACTCACAATTAAGAAGTAACCCGCAAACCCCATTTTCTCAATAACGTCTAATTCAAACTGAATGCGTTCCTCCACTTCAGGTGTCAGTATCTGGTAACGGTTACGGGCACCCGCCCAAGTAATGCTGGCCAGGTATGCTTCCTGCGAATTAAAATTGGCAGGCACCACAAAGTGTGGCAACAGAATATCTTTTTTCAGATCGAGGATAGAAACTTTGTCAACGATCTCATTGGTATTGTCAATGGCTTCTGGCAAGTCGGCAAACACCTTGCTCATTTCATGTGTTGTTTTCAAATAAAACTGGTCGTTCGGAAAAGCAAAACGTTTGTTTTTCATGCTCACATCATCGTCGGAAAACTCACGCATGGCAGGCGTGGACTGCTTTTCGCCGGTATTAATGCACAACAAAATATCGTGTGCATTAAAATCTGTTTGGTCAACGTAGTGGCTGTCGTTGCTGGCAATCACCTTCACATTGTACTTCTTGGCAAACTTCAATAAGATGTTGTTCACCTTATCTTGTTCTGCCATACCATGACGCTGTAGCTCTACATAATAATCGTCTTGAAAAATATTGAGCCACCACTTAAATTCGTTTTCACCTTCTTCTTCGCCTTTTTTCAAAATGGTTTGTGGCACCAAGGCACCCAGGCAACAGGTAGTGGCAATAAGCCCTTCATGGTATTTGTGAATGAGCTGTTTATCAATACGCGGGTACTTGCTGTACATGCCTTCGATGTAACCGAGCGAAGTAAGCTTCACTAAATTTTTATACCCTATTTCATTTTTGGCCAATAAAATTTGGTGGTGCCGAGGATCTCTTTCTTCTTTGTTAAACGTTTTACGGGTGCGATCTTGTGTGATATAGAATTCACAACCTACAATGGGTTTAATTTTTAAAGTGCCATCGTCGTGTTTGTGGTTGTAAGCTTCTTTTACAAAATCAAATGCGCCAAACATATTGCCATGATCGCTGATGGCCAGTGCCGGCATGCCATCTGCAACGGCTTTTTTGTATAAATTTTTGATGGAAGCTGCCCCATCCAATAATGAGAACTGTGTATGTACGTGTAAATGCGAAAACTTCATGTGCTGTGGTTCAAAAAATGAGGGGTAGCGTTGTAGGGTTACCCGTTTCCTAAGCAGGTAAATTTCGGGAAAAATGGCATCAACTACCCAGTATTTTTTACACATCTCATTGATAAAAGCTGCGAATGTTTTGTTTGCCAGCAGCAGCCCATCTTTCCCCATCGTTGCGTCGCACACTTGTACCGCATATCTATGGGGAACTTTTTTAATATCAACTGCACTGAAGTGGTTCTATGAAGAGCATTTACCTTTTATTGTGAAAAAAAAGCCACCATTTCTGTCGAAATAGTGGCTACTGCTCAATGAGATACTCATGCTAAAACACTCATGAAGCATTATCTTATAACAAAGCTCTAATTATTTGTTTTCCTCTTTTTTTCTATCGGCTTCTGCTTTATCATCATTGCCTTCTTCAATATTTTCTTTGGCACTGTTTACCAAAGAGGATAAAGGCCCTTTCATTTGATCTTGTGGATCTGTTGTATGCAATGTTTCCGGATCTGGTTGTATGATAGATGTTTGTGCTTCTTTTTTTGTGGTTATTGTTTCGTCTTTTTGCATTACGCTAAGTTTTTAAGGTGGGTGTATCCCATCAATCAATATATACAGAATAGTGCCAGATTATTTTGCCTTGAAATTTTTGGTTTGTGGCTGATTAGAAGGTTGATTTTAACGCACACTGTGTATTTAATTCCCCTCAATGCCTATTCAAGATACATCCATCTCAATGGTAACAACCTTATTACGCTCTGGCATGAATTTATGAGATAAGGTATTAAACAAATACAAAATGATCAGCAATAAAAATAGCACACTCTGTTTATTATTAATCACAATAGCTTTTTCTTGGATGGGGTGCAACACTTCCGCTAAAAGGCAAGTAACTACTAAGAAAAAACCAGTTATTCAAAGAAACCAGCCACCCGCATTTACTTACAGTTTGGAGAAATCTGCCGACTGGAAAAAACAATATTCCAACACACCCAACGCAACTACCATGAACATTGTTACGGCGGTGAACAGAACAGATGCAGCAAATTTAAAATCGTTGGATAGCATTTTAGTTCCATCTGCTTTGAGTGGCGACATTGGTTATTATCTTCATTTTCCCATGCAAGTACCTGCATTAACCGAGATAGATAAAATCATATTCTTTAATTACTCTACCCAAACTTTTGCGGCGTATGAATATGGAGAATTGCTGTACAGCGGACCCACCAGCATGGGAAGAAAAGCCCATCCTACACCTGTGGGTTTGTATTTCTGCAATTGGAAGGCCGAGAAAACCATCAGCACATTTAATGATGAGTGGGAATTAAAGTCGAATTTTAATATTGAAAACGATGCTGGTATTGGTTTTCATCAGTATGCACTTCCGGGTTATCCTGCTTCGCATAGTTGTTTACGCTTAAGAGAAACGGATGCGAAATTATTGTACAACTGGGCAGAGCAGTGGAAGTTAAACAAAAAAGAAGAAGTTTTATATAAAGGCACACCCGTGATTATTTTTGGCATCTATCCATTTGATGGTCCTAAACCATGGATGATTCTTACAACCAATCCTGCTGCATTAGACCAAACGTCAGCTGGAATAGAACAAGTATTGCAACCTTATTTGCCCTCCATCAAAGAGGCTGTTAGAACCCGTAATATTGAACAATTGAATTCGACGAATGGATAAAAATTAATTGATGGCCTCCATCATTCTGCGCCAAATTTCATTATCGAAGTTCGACAATGCCTGGGAAACCGGTGCATTGGAAGCGGCCCCATGTCTGATGACAACAAGATCCCTACTTTTTACCACGTATATTTTTTTATCTGCAAAACCCAGTGCTGCTTTCAAATCCAAAGGTGCATTGGGCACTAGACTGCCAGGAAAAGATTGCCCTGTTGTGCCCGGTAAAATAAAGGAGGATTGCCCATTCAGCCACCATAAATAACCATAACCAGGATTTAAAGTTTGAGAACTCGACAACATCTGAGCAAGATAGGTGCTGCTGGTCATGATGGTATTCCCATTCCACTTTCCATCTGATGCCATTAACAATCCAAACCTGGCCATGTCTCGGCCAGAGCATGACATAGATGGTCCTCCACCAGGTTCAACGTCCCAAAAAGAATGTTGCATGCCTATTTTATTCCACAACTGTTCGCGGGTGTACTGGTCATTGGTTTGTGCATATGCTGCAGCCAACACCGCATAAATTTTATGATAGGCCGGTGTGTTGTAATACCATTTGGTTCCCGGATCTGCTTCGTAAGTAAGCGCATCTGTTAACCCACTCGTCATACAGATAAGGTGCTTCACCGTAATTTGGTTTTCGCGAAACAACGCAGCAGATGACCAACCTGTACCCAAATAAGTACTCACTTTTTCGTTGATGTTTAGTTTTCCTTGTTCTTGGGCCAAGCCAATTAAAAATGCGCCAATGCTTTTGGTAGAAGAAAAAATTCGTTGAGAAGAGCTAGCCGTGAATCCATTCCAATAATTTTCAGACACGATGCGTCCTTTGTATAAAATGATAAATGCTGTTGAATTATTGGTTCTTACATATTCTAAGAGTTCATTTAGTTTATTGGTATTCCATCCCAATGTGGTGGGAGAAATGGTTTCCCAGTCAGTTCCTGTTAATGGCGGATAATAATAAGTTGATGGAATGGGCGTGGGGGTTGGTGTGGGATTGTTCTTTTCACAACCCGCAAATACAAGGCCGGCAAACAATAAAAAAGAAATCAAAAGGCGGATATTCATATTGTATAATTTTAAATAAGACCTATACGGTTAAATAAGGTTTAATGTAGGTTAACAATCTTGTTGAATCGATTATTGTTTATTTAAAAGGCATTTATGTTCTAAAAATGCAACAAAAAGTGCTATTCCAAGTATTTATTGTTTAAACCCCGATCATGTTCTAATTTTATTTTCTAAAACGATGCCATATGAAATATAGTATTCAGTTGTGTCTGACTATTTTATTGATTGCAGGCTTGTCCTGTAAATCGGGTTCTTCTCCATCACCTACACCCGAACCACCAGTGCTGATTCCATTTCAGTTTGCAAAGGGTGCCGATGTTAGTTGGATCACTGAAATGGAGGCAGGGGGCAGAAAATTTTACAATGCAGCCGGTGTTGAAACAGAAGCCATCGCATTGATGAAATCGCTGGGGATGAACAGCATTCGTATCCGTGTTTGGGTGAACCCATCAAATGGTTACAACAACCGAGCAGATGTATTGGCAAAAGCCCTTCGTGCCAAAAATTTGGGTATGCGCATCATGATCAATTTTCATTATAGCGATACATGGGCAGATCCAGGCAGCCAAACAAAGCCAGCTGCATGGGCCAGTCAATCTATTAATGCCTTAAAAACATCTCTAGCAGATCATACCCGCTCTGTATTGGCCGAACTCAAAGCCAATGGCATTACGCCCGAATGGGTGCAGGTGGGCAACGAAACCAATAATGGCATGTTGTGGCCGGATGGCAAAGCCACGGTGAGCATGTCGAACTTCGCACAACTCATCAACGCTGGTTATGATGCTGTGAAAGCCGAGTTTCCAAATGCAAAAGTGATCGTACACATTTCTAGCGGTAACGACAATGGATTGTTTCGCTGGATAATTGGAGGGTTGAAAAACAACAATGCAAAATTCGACGTCATTGGCATGTCGCTCTACCCGGATCCCAACAATTGGACCACCCAAAATTTTCAATGCCTCGCCAACATGAATGATATGGTGAGCACCTACAACAAAGAAGTGATGATTGTAGAAGTAGGTATGAGCTGGGACAGTCCGAACGAAAGCAAAGCTTTCTTAACCGACCTCATCAATAAAACCAAATCGGTTGCCAACAACAAAGGGCTGGGCGTTTTATATTGGGAACCACAATCTTATAATAACTGGCAGGGCTACACAAAGGGAGCTTTCGACAACAGCGGTAAACCAACTGAAGCCATGACTGCGTTTGCTAATTAATATTGTATCAATAGAAAAAAGGTATGACTGTAAGAATTGTTTTTACATTACTGATGATGGTATTTGTTGCATCAACCCATGCACAATCGGCCAGAAAAAAAACCAATATCGACAAGGGCTGGAAATTTGCTTTAGGCCATGCTGCCAATGCAGAAAAGGATTTTAACTACAGCATCTCTACCATTTTTTCTAAATCGGGTGCAGCGCCAGGAACCGCCATCAACCCGGGTTTCAACGATAGTACCTGGCGCAACATTGATCTACCACACGACTGGGCGGTGGAGTTGCCGTTTGTAAACGTAGACAACTTCGATGTACAATCGCATGGGTACAAACCCTTAGGTGGATTGTTTCCTGCTACCAGTATTGGTTGGTACCGAAAATATTTTACCGTGCTTGCAGCAGATAGCGGCAAAAGATTCGAATTACAGTTTGATGGTATTTACAGAGACGCCAATATTTGGGTGAACGGATTTTACCTCGGCAACAACAAAAGTGGGTATGTAGCGGTGAATTATGATATCACCGATGTAATTCATTTTCACAAACCCAATGTAATTGTAGTGCGGGCCGATGCCACACAATACGAAGGCTGGTTTTATGAAGGAGCCGGTATTTACCGCCATGTTTGGCTGAACGAATATGATCAAACGCACATCAACACACATGGTATTTTTGCTTATACCAGCATCAAAGGCAACAATGCTACCATAACCGTAGAAACCAGCATCAGCAACGAAACCGCTGCGTCCGGCGAATACAGTGTGCGCAGTTTTTTAAATACTAGAGATGGTAAACGCTTGGCCAATTCAAAGGAACAAAAAATTACCATAGGTGCTGGAACTGCTGCTCAAATAAAACAAAGCCTTACAATCAATAATCCGTTGATGTGGGATCTGGATAATCCTTATCTGTACAGAGTAGGGGTAGAGTTGCTTCGCAATGGAAAAATGATAGATGCGCAACAAATAAAGTTTGGAATTCGCAACATAGAAATAAAACCCAATGGACTTTTCCTCAACGGGAAACATGTGAAAATATTGGGTACCAACAATCACCAAGATCATGCTGGATTGGGATCTGCATTACCCGATTATCTTCAATATTACAGAATTAGTTTGTTGAAAAACATGGGCAGCAATGCGTACAGAACCAGTCACAATGCACCCACACCCGAATTGCTGGATGCTTGTGATAGCCTCGGTATGCTGGTGATGAGCGAACAAAGATTGTTGAACAGCGGGGCAGAATCGATGAACCAGTTTGAAAGATTGGTGATGCGCGATCGCAGCAGGGCATCTATTTTTATGTGGAGCATAGGCAACGAAGAAGGTTGGATTCATACCAACAGTTATGGTAAACGCATTGCGCAAACATTCATCAACAAACTTAAATTATTAGATCCTACCAGAACCTGCACCTATGCAGCAGATGTACCCAACGTTTACAACGGTGTTAATGAAGTGATACCTGTACGAAGTTTTAATTACCGTCAGTTTGCAGTTGCAGATTACCACAAAGATCATCCATCACAACCCATTATTGGAACAGAAATGGGAAGCACAGTTACCACCCGAGGTGTAGTGCGTACAGACAGTATTCGGGCTTATTTGCCCGATCAAGACATCACCGCTCCTTGGTGGGCGAGTACCGCAGAAACCTGGTGGAAACTTGCCGCACCCAACGATTATTGGTTGGGAGGATTTATCTGGACAGGCTTCGACTACAGAGGCGAACCCACGCCTTTTAAATGGCCCAATATCAACTCGCATTTTGGCGTGATGGATGTATGTGGTTTCCCTAAAAATATTTACTACTACTACCTAAGTTGGTGGACCGATAAAGATGTGCTACACATTTCTCCACATTGGAATCATGAAGTAGTGTGGGGCCAACCTGCACCTGTGATTGATGTATGGGTGAACAGCAATGCCGATAATGTAGAACTGTTTTTGAATGGCAAATCGTTGGGCAAAAAAGACATGCCACGCAATGGACATCTACAATGGCCCGTTTCTTATGAGCGTGGCAAATTGGAAGCAGTGGCCTATAAAAAAGGTAAAAAACTAACCGCAACAATAGAAACCACCGGCACGCCAACAGAAGTAGTAATGACGCCTTACAAAACCACCATGGTGGCAGATGGCACAGACGCAACGGTGGTAAACATCAGCGTTGTTGACAGAGAAGGCAGAGAAGTGCCCGATGCGGATAACATGATACGTTTTGAATTGGAAGGCGACGCAACCATTATTGGTGTGGGCAATGGTGATCCCAGTAGCCATGAACCCGATAAATGTGCAGCAGGCGCATGGCAAAGAAGTTTGTTCAATGGCAAGTGTCAGGTAATCATTCAATCTGGTACAAAGCCTGGCATCATTCATTTTGATGCGAAAGCCGCAGGCTTGTACAAAGGCAGTACAGACATCATTACCGTATCACCTGCATCGGCAGCAAGTATCACCATCGATCCAATGTATCAATTAAAAGGAGAAGCGGCAAAACCCCAGAATGTAGACCAGATGATAGGTGCAGACATTTCTTATTTACCAGAGTTGGAAGCAAGGGGTATTCAATTTTCGGATAAAGGGGTTAAAAAAGATGCCATTGAAATCTTACAATCACATGGTTTTAATTATGTGCGACTGCGGCTGTTTCACAATCCATCTTTGGATAGTGGTTACTCGCCTGGAAAAGGATTTTGCGATTTGGCCAACACATTGGCCATGGCCAAAAGGGTGAAAGCTTCCGGAATGAAATTGCTGCTCGATTTCCATTACAGCGATTATTGGGCAGACCCCGGCAAACAATACAAACCTGCTGCCTGGAAGAACCTGAATTTTACTGAGTTAAAAAAAGCATTGTATGACTATACCAAAGAAGTAATGCTGGCATTAAAAGCACAAGGCACTTTACCAGACATGGTGCAGGTGGGCAATGAGATCAACCATGGCATTGTGTGGCCTGATGGGAATGTGGCTAATATTGATGGTACTGCACAATTGATCAACGCAGGAACAGCTGCAGTAAAAGCCGTGCATCCAACGGTGCAGTTGATGCTGCATGTAGCACTCGGGGGGCAAAACCATGAGTCAATATTCTTTATCGACAACATGCTGGCAAGGGGCGTACCCTTCGACGTAATTGGTCAATCGTATTATCCAAAATGGCATGGCACATTGAGTGATCTGGAAAATAATTTAAACGATTTAAGCAGGCGTTACAACAAAGATGTGATGGTGGTAGAATATTCAGCTTTTAAAAAAGAAGTCAACAAAATTGCTTTTGAAGTAGCGGGTGGAAGAGGAAAAGGAACTTGTATTTGGGAGCCTTTGAGCACTTGGGAATCCATTTTTGACAGAGATGGAAAATCGAATGGGTACCTGGTGGAGTATGATGAGTTGAGCAAGCAGTTTTTGGTGAAATAAGGTTTTTAATAGTACTAAAGCCTAGAAAATTTCTTTATTTAAGCAGTCATTGACTTTGTAAGAACTTAAATTTTTTGTACTTTACAGTATGCGTTGGCAAGATCATATCATATCAGATAAAAATATTTTAGCGGGTAAACCATCTATAAAGGGAACTAGAATTTCTGTTGAACTAATTTTGGAGCTATTTTCCTTGGGTTGGTCTGAAGATCAAATATTATCATCTTATCCTTCTTTGACAACTGAATCGCTAAGAGCAGTCTTTGCTTATTTGAAAGATTGCATCCAACAAGAGCTCTATTTTTCAATTTCTGCCTGATGTATTTAGCAAATGAAAATTTTCCAAGGCCTAGTATACAATTACTAAGAAATAATGGATTGATTGTAGAAAGTATTCAAGAAAATTCACCAGGAATCTCTGATGAGGAAGTGATGACTACGGCAGTAAAGAACAATTTAATTATATTAACTTTCGACAGCGATTACGGAGAATTAATTTATAAATATGCTGCTAATAATCCACCAGCAGTAATTTATTTTAGGGATAAGGGGTCAGATCCATTATTTGCTGGAAGACTTCTTTTGCTGTCGTTATTAAATACAGGATTAAATTTTTACAACGCATTTACTGTCATTGAAGAAAAAAATATTCGTCAAAGATTTTATAGAATATAATTGTTGAAGTTATTATAGACATATTAAGTTTTTGTTGAAAGGTTTGTGCTAAATTTTGGCAAATGCATGAATCATTGAT
>JBIIPY010000007.1:0-52715 GCA_044342365.1 Ferruginibacter sp.
TCCCGAATGCTTTCGGGAGTAAATGCCGATGGTATCAAACAAATAGTACAATGAGGCGATAGCCGATATTGGACTATATTGTTTGTCCAATCGGTATTAGACGTTAAATCGTTTGCGGTAGCGGGTAGTATTGTTATTTTTATTTTGGGTTTGGAAATGGTGTTGGGGCTCGAGTTTTTTAAACCCGATAACAATCCAAAAAGTGGCAGTGTAGTGCCCATTGCTTTTCCGCTGATTGCGGGTTCTGGTACGCTTACCACCATCATGTCGCTCAAAGCCAATTTTCAGAATGTAAATATTTTGGTGGGTATCCTCATCAACCTCATTGTCATTTTTATAGTATTGCGTTCACTGAAGTGGATAGAAAAAGCGCTAGGTCCGAGTGGTGTAATTGTGGTTAGAAAATTTTTTGGCGTAATATTGCTGGCCATTGCAGTAAAAATATTTGGCACCAACGTTCAGGGCTTTGCAAAATAGCCGGGAAGTAATAAAATATATAGAAATTGGCCTCGTAGTACAATGGATAGTATAAGAGTTTCCGAAGCTCCAGATCCAAGTTCGATTCTTGGCGAGGCCACTTTCATTAACAGTAATCAATTATAAAAGTTAATTTAATCAAATAATGATCTCTGATTTGGATCGCTAGGGTTTTTTCTTAATTTTTTTGAAACTCCGCCAAATTTACCTTTCCTATATGCTTTTTCAATTGAAGTGTCAAATCTGACAGGTGTTTTCTTTGTATGCATCGGCTGAATCCTTGATTCACCGTAGATATTCTTTTCGACAAGTAAAACTTGATCTCTTCGCAAATCTTCATCCAATAGGATTGTATTATGGGATGTAAAAATAAGCTGGGCTTCAGAATTGTTTATTCCTTGGTTATGAAATTTTCTAATAATTAGACTTAATAAATCTGAGTGAAATTTTGAGTCTAATTCATCAATTATTAAGAAATAACCATTTTTGATAGCTAACACCAAAAGAGTGGTTAAAATGAAAAATTTAATTGTTCCCTCTGATTCTTTTTTAATAAAATCAAATTCTATTATTTCTTTCTCTTTGTACAAAGCATCATAAATCGTATGAAATGTTAGGAGTTCAAATTTTTCGATGTTTCTTTCATAAACAATTTCTTTTAAAAAGCCTTCTTCATATTGATTGGATGTGGAAAGTTTTTTTTCAATCTTATCGAAGATAGTTTTAAAGCCTAAATCTGCATCGTCAATAAAGCTTTGTACCTTGGAGGCATAGGTCTTATTTGCAAAAATTGTTGCGGCAGTACTTAGGAGTCTTTCACTACCTAAATCTTTTAAGACAATAATATTGCTAATTGCTTGGGCAATTTTCACTATTGTTTCATTCTGTTGGGCAACTAGTACAGATAATAATAAAACGTTTGAAACAGCAAATGGTACTGCCTGAGATTCTATTTTATGATCACTTTCTTTGTTCCATTGTTTACTTATTCTAAATTCCTGCTCAGCTCTCATAAAAAGATTACTTTCCTTAACGCCATAAGGTGCATAATACAACCATTCAGATATAATTCTTTTAGAATTTGCTTCAAATGCGTAACGATATTTTACATTATCGACGGTGAGAACGATTTCAAAATAGCTTGGTTTTCCAATACTTGAAGTGTTTAAAGCAAATGACTCTATTGAATCTAAAGCGTTAGAAGTTCTAAAAGAATTTTTAGTAATTGAAACGAATAGTTCAAAAACCTTCAAGAAGTTACTTTTACCATGTGAGTTATGGCCGTATATCGCTAAAGCCCTTAAAAATCTCTCAGATTTGCCGTAACTCTTGGGTACTATTAAATGTTCATTTAATTCTTTCAATGGATCTGGTTCAAAAGATACCACCTGTTCGTCTTTGAACGAAAAAACGTTAGAAAATGAAAATTTGAGTATCATAATTTAGGTCTTGGTTCCAAATATAGAGGAAAAATCTCATAGTTTTCCACAATGAGTTAATAACTATATTTTGTAATGTTTCAAAAAATGTGAAAATTCGTTTTAAATTTAACTCAAAATGTATTTATATATATGCATTGTTATTTTTTAAAACAGTAATCTACAAAATTAATTTTATGGCAAGGAATAAACCTACAGGTGATAACTCCAGAATAGGGGCAGTAAAAGGCCGATCGCAGTTTCAAAATCCGAAAACTCGACTTTGGACCCAAAGGGATACGGATAATGGACAGTTCACCAATGTGAAGACCTCCTCAGACAAACCATTTAAGGGAGTGAGAAAAGAAAAGTAAAAGCGCAGCTTAAAATGCGTTCGTCTAACCCTCAGGTCGAGAGGTTGAGGTATATTAATCACCCAATTTTAAGAGTATTTCATGAAAAACCATATAAGTAAGAATGATGAGTTAAGCATTGGTTACAAAGGTACCTGGATTAACGCTAAGGGCACAAATGCACAATTGATTGCATTCGGAGCATTTGCTATGTTTATCATGATTGGCCTTGCAACTTTAAGTCGCAACCGAAGCTAATCAACAATTTTAAGAGAGAAGATTAATGTTTGATCTTCTCTCTATCATAAGTAAAATTAAAAAAAATGGCTTTGACAACTTTTTTAGGTGGAATCGGTGTAGGTGTAATCGAATCATTCTGTAGTAAGGGTATTGAAGATCTCTGGGCGAATAAAAATCATTTGTCTTTATACCGCAAAACATTATTTGGTAAGTATAAAAATGAACGCATACGTTTTTCCATTAGTTACTTATTTAGAATAAAAATACCTGCTACAAACTCTTATTTGCTTGTTTTGAATAGAAGAATTCCAAACCAGCTTCAGCCGGTTGGTGGCGTTTACAAAAAATATGGCGATGATAAGCTTTTTGAAGATTGGCAATATCAACCAGATAAAAAGTCAAATGGATTGGGAATTGATTCTATTAGCGATAATGATTTAAGGTTTTTTGTAAAAGGTAAATATACGATCAATGTAATAAAATGGTTCGAAGCTGGGAAAGAAAGGGAATGTAATGCTGATAGAGAATTTGTGGAGGAGTTAATAGAAACCAAAATCTTGAATAAAAACATCTTTACTAAGATTCAATATAAACAAATAAAAAGAGAAGCAACCCATTTGAAGTGGAGTGATTTTCATAAGTGTTATGAGGTACTCATTTATGACATTTTTGAGTTACTTCCTACTTTAGATCAAAAGGAAGCACTTGTTCAACTTAGTAAAGAGGAATTTGATTTAAGTAAAGGATATGCAATAGTGGATTGCGAGGAGATTGAACAATCGAGATTAATAAAAAATGCTATTCAAGTTGCAAAAATTGGTGAGCACACAAAATTAATTATAAACGAAAAACATTAAACAATGGAATTAGATATATTCAAAAATTATCCCCTGCAGCGTGAAGAATTACTTGCACGCATTGCAGAGTCATTGCAGCTTGACGCAACCCGTAAGGGACGAATGGAATCAGCATATACTTCTGTGGCTTCAATTTTACAAAATGATACTGGTTTTTTCAAAGACATTGATTTTGATGTTTATCCTCAAGGTTCTGTTCCTGTCGGAACTACTACAAAACCCTTGAAAGATGCGGAATTTGACCTTGATATAGTCCTTCATATCAAAAGCTCATTTGCAAATTATGCCCCCAATCAAATATATAATGAAGTGATTAGGGTTTTAAGTAATGATGATCGTTACAAGGATAAAATAGAAAGGAAAAAGCGTTGCATCAGGTTGAAGTATGCCAATGATTTTCACATGGATATTATGCCAGGATGTATAAAATTTGTTGTTGGCGATAATAGTATTAAAGTTCCAGATAGGGAATTAAAAAACTGGGTTGATAGCAATCCTAAAGGCTTTATTGAGTGGTTTTTAACCAGAGCAAATAGTGTAAATAAGCCTACATTACTTCAAGAGTACAAACAGCGTTTGATTACTTTGAATGCAGAGGTTGCAGATTTACCTGCTGATGATTTTTATAATAAAACCCCTTTACAAAGGTCTGTACAATTGTCGAAGCGGTATAGGGATTTATATTTTGAAAATGATGATACCTATGCTACTTCAAGTATAGTTTTAACAACCTTGATGGGCCAATTCTACAATGGTGAAAATTCTATATATGCAACCTTGGAAAATATCCTGAATCGTGTTAGGAGCCAATATCAAATGTCTGTAATAAGCAAACAAAAATTCAGGGTGTTAAATCCGGTTAATCCGCAAGAAGATTTCACGGATAAATGGACTGAAAAGCATTTTCTAAATTTCTTCAATTTTATTATTGATTTTCATGAGAAATGGAATAGCCTCAAACAAAGTTTTGAGTTAGGAGGGAATAGTTATATACAATTATTTGGAGAGGGTTTATACAAAAAATCATTGCAAGAACAGGTTGCAAAAATGTCTAATCAAAGCAGAGACAAAAATGCCATCTCAAATGCTTTAATAATCACTGGTAATGCCTTTACTGACAGGAGTGGGAACGTTAATTCAATTAATGGATACAAAAATGACACACATAGAAATTTTGGAGAATAATATATTGGAAGAATATCGCAGCGATTCTGAATATCTTTTGTGTATCGAAAAGAATCTTGTCGAGTATCATTATGATTGGATCAAACTCGTACAAACTCCCAGAGAAATATTTGGCGAAGGTAGTCTAAACGTCAATGGTGAATATTTTGATATTTTATTGAAGTATTCACCATTTTTACCAGTTAGGTTCGATAGAATTTTCATTACTAATAAAAACATTCAATACAATTCTTCAATTCATGTTTATAGAAATTCTGCCTTGTGCCTTTATCATCCAATATTTGACAAGCCATTGTTTAAAATAGTTCCACTTTTTAAGATGATTCCATGGATAACTGAGTGGTGTATTCATTATCAAGAGTGGAAAAAATATGGAGTTTGGTTAGGAAAGGAAATCAAGCATTAATGGAAATTAACCGAGTTTCCTGATTTTAAAAAACATTCTGGGTGACATTATTAAATTCTAACATTGTTGATATCTTAGAACAAAGCATTTCAAAATATATTATACTTAAACATTGGTTATAACTTCATCAGATCATTGGTGAATAACAATGAGTAAAATTTATTGGATAACGTTTTTATTATCCAAACCGTATAACTTCCAAAGCGCTCCGTATGAACATGTTCTAATATCTTTCGCTCTCTCCCACGGAGATGTAAGGCATCGGTCATCTACTTTAAGACCATTCTTAGATTTTTCACAATAAGAGTAAAGTTCACATTTATTCTTTTCCCTTATAAGAGTATCTCTAATTTCTTGTACTGCTAATAAATGAATTGGCTCAATTTTGTCTTCAATCGAAGAGAGGTCATCAGGGGCCTTAAAATAACGAATAGGACTATTATTATGTAAAGAAGGGTTCCCAAATTGCAACATTATGTTATTCCAATATCCATCAAAGAGTTTAGGCTCTCGATAAAGTTTGATCATTACATATGGAGTTTCTTTTCGGATTTTAAAACCCGCTCTCAATAAGTAAATTATCCATTCTATTGTTTCTTCCATATCTTGATGCGGAAGCAGTTTAGTAATCACATATTTTGCTCCATCCATATTTTTTTCGTACTCTTCAAAAACCTGCCAACCGTTTCTGTATAAGAAGGATATTCCATAGTCAAAAACTTGTTCTGCTGTTTTTGGAACATAGCCGCTATCAACCATCTCCTTTAAGATTTGAAAAAACGTTTTTCCTGGAAAAGCAGATAGTAGTGATACATCGCTTAATGCAAATAATATTTCGTTGTTGTCCAATAAATCTGTTCCTAAATATTCACTTAAATGCTGACATACTCTGTAAGGATATTCAGGGGCAGGATCACCGGCATAATATTTTTGTTCCATTAGGTATGCCATGGTTTCTGATATGGCAATTTCTCCAAAAATGTATTTAATTTTTACACCGATGTTATCTTGTAACTCAAGTTCAAGATGGAGTAATTCCGGCCTATCTGGATAAATTTGGCTGTAGATTTCATCTTTAATATAGGTATGCCCAGTAATTTTAGTCTCTTTATCATTCATGTGATTAGGAACTCTAGTATCCCCTTCCATCATTTTTCGAATTATAAGAAGATTACGTTGTTGATCTGCTATTTCTCCAGTTAAAGGCAATTGTAAATCCATTTCTTCACTTTTGGCGATGTTAGCTATATACTGTCGTAGGCGATCATATGTATTCCATATATGAACTAGCCCAAATACACTGGTAATATTCTGTAAAAAATGAGTATATTCATGTACAAATACTCCTTTCTCTTTATCACCAAGTTTATCGCTTTTTAGATGCCCGAGGTCAATATCTGTATCAATATAAATTCTAAAAAATGAGGTTAAGTATTTACCATATGACATGTTATATATTTGCATTGTAGAAGTGAAGGTAAAAAAAGAAAAGTAACAACCAAACCAACAACCAACAATAATTAAATTGCTGTATTCCTTTCCAATAAAGGATCCTATAAAGTTCATCATAGCCTTGGCGAGGCCACAAAATATAAAGTACAAAAACCCTTTGAAGATCATTTTTCCAAAGGGTTTTTTATACCAATGTGATTTATAGAATATTCCAATATTTTATAAATCTTATCCCGAATGCTTTCGGGAGTAAATGCCGATGGTATCAAACAAATAGTACAATGAGGCGATAGCCGATATTGGACTATATTGTTTGTCCAATCGGTATTATTACTCTATAAATGAATTGATTATTTTAATTTAATCACCGGACGTAAATTATATCCGGATGTTTCTTTTCTGATAGACAATGCTGCATCAAAATCGATCAACAAAGAATCTACATTCCGACGCGCATAAATACTTGCTGACAATTTTTTAAATAAATCTGACTATAAAAATACACATGAAATATGATACGCCTCTTTTGATTAATGAAAAGGAAAAGAATTTGAAGACGGACACTTATCTTTTGAAGACCTTCATGCTTATGCAATCGAACATGGAGAACCCGCTGTAATTAGCGGGCGTCAAGAATATGTATAAAATATCATCAACCGTTTTATGTAGTTTTATAACTTACCCCAAAAATTAATTGCTTCATGAACGCACTAGAAACGAAAGATTACATCGTATTCCTTTTTTATTTTATTATCGTGGCCGGATACGGCTATTGGGTGTACCGTAAAAAAAAGCAGCAGAGCGTTTCTGCTTCGCACGATTATTTTTTAGCAGAAGGATCTTTAACTTGGTGGGCCATTGGAGCTTCGTTGATAGCATCTAATATTTCGGCAGAACAATTTATTGGAATGAGTGGCAGCGGTTTTAAAATGGGATTGGCCATTGCTACCTATGAATGGATGTCTGCAGCCACACTCATCATTGTGGCCATCTTTTTTATACCCGTGTACCTTAAGAACAAGATTTACACCATGCCTCAATTCCTGCATCAACGCTACAACGGAACGGTAGCTATGATCATGGCAGTATTTTGGTTGCTTTTATACGTGGTGGTGAACCTTACTTCTATTCTTTACTTAGGCGCATTGGCCATCAATAGTATATCTGGCATCAACATTACTTTGTGTATGTACTTATTGGCCATCTTCGCCATCATCATTACATTGGGTGGTATGAAAGTGATTGGCTACACAGATGTTATCCAGGTGTTGGTACTCATCATTGGTGGTTTGGTAACCACATATCTTGCACTTACATTGGTGTCGAAAGAATTTGGCACAGCCGGTGCCATCAATGGATTTAAAATTTTAACCGGACAAGCCCCCGATCATTTCAATATGATTTTCAGTAAAGAAAATCCGAATTACATCGATCTTCCTGGTCTCACTGTTTTGGTGGGAGGGATGTGGATCGTGAACCTCAATTATTGGGGTTGCAACCAGTACATCACACAAAGAGCATTGGGAGCCGATTTAAAAACTGCCCGTAAAGGAATACTGTTTGCAGCCTTTTTAAAACTACTGATGCCTGTGATTGTAGTACTACCTGGCATTGCAGCCTATGTATTGCACCAACAAGGAAATTTTCAAACAGAAATGATGCAGAATGGTGAGTTAAATCCAGACAGGGCTTATCCGGTTTTGTTGAATTTGCTTGGGCCAGGTTTAAAAGGACTGGCATTTGCTGCACTCACTGCTGCCATCGTGGCTTCATTGGCAGGGAAAGCCAATAGCATCGCTACTATTTTTACGCTCGATATTTTTAAAAAGCACATTGACAAAGAAGCTTCAGAAAAAAAACAAGTTTGGGTGGGCAGATTAACAGTAGTGATTGCAATGATTTTAGCAGTCATCATTGCACCCTTCCTAGGCATCGATAAAAAAGGTGGATTCCAATACATTCAGGAGTACACAGGGTTTGTAAGTCCTGGTATTTTTGCTATGTTCATCCTGGGGTTCTTCTGGAAAAAAACAACCAGCAATGCAGCATTGTTTGCAACCATTGGTGGTTTTGCTTTCTCTTTATTTTTAAAATTCTTGCCAAAATTTGCCGATCTTTCCTTCCTTTCATCTGTAAACTTCTCGGTGTTAACAACCGAGGGGGTGTACGAAATTCCTTTCGTAGATAGGATGGGTTTTGTATTCATTTTTTGTGTGGTGGGTATGTTCATCATCAGCAAAATTGAAAACGCTCGTGGTGTTGTTCCCAATGGATTGGAGGTTGATAAAAAAATGTTTAAGATGGATCCCGGCTTTGCAGTGGGGGCTCTTATTATTTGTGGAATATTGGCAGCACTCTATACAATATTTTGGTAGTAAAATTTAAAAAAAACGGATGTATTTTATGAATTAAACCAAGAGAGGTTTCAGATCATCAGCGCTGTTTAAATTGTCTGATATCAGATAGGCGGTATTTTTGAAATATCCAGCAGCCCCAGAAAAGGAACTTGCGTAATTATAATTGTATCTTTAAGCAATTCAAATTAATTTGTCGTTATGTTTAGGGTGTTAATTGCAGATGATCATCCCGTTGTAAGAAGGGGTCTTAAACTAATCCTGCTCGAAGGATTTCCTTCCGCCGAAGTTGAAGAGGTTGCAGATGGTGAAGCGCTCATCAAAAAAGTTATTCAGTCAAATTGGGACTTGGTGATCAGTGATCTTAGCATGCCGAGAAGAAGTGGGTTAGAAGCGCTTCAACAAATTAAACAAATACGCCCACACATTCCTGTACTCATCTTAAGTATCCACCCGGAAGAACAATATGCCATTCGGGTATTGAGAGCCGGGGCATCAGGTTACCTGAGCAAAGAGGTGGCATCCAGCGAATTGGTAATAGCTGTAAAAAAAGTAATGCTTGGTAAGAAATACATCACAGATACCATCGCAGAAAAACTTGCAGCCGTATTACACCAAGATCCTACCAAACTTTCACACGAATTGCTTTCCGACAGAGAATTTGCTGTTCTCAAATTATTGGCCTCAGGCAAATCAGTTTCAGAAATAGCAGAATCTATGTTCCTCAGCGTAACCACTGTAAGTACTTACAGAGCCAGGTTGCTTGGCAAAATGAAAATGAAAACCAATGCAGATCTCACGCTCTACGCCATCGAAAACAAACTCATTTAATTATTTTGTAGTATTTCTTCTATCCCATATTTTGGTTGCTTTATACCGATTGGACAAACAATTTAGTCCAATATCGGCTATCGCCCCATTGTACTATTTGTTTGATACCATCGGCATTTACTCCCGAAAGCATTCGGGATAAGATTTATAAAATATTGGCATATTATATAAATCACATTGGTATTATTTATGGATTATTAAAGCAGCGCACCTACAGGTAATTACGATCATGCTAACCAACCGGGTGAGTAACTATTATAAAAATTTTTGTGAAGCAATTGGAGCCAATCTTTTTATAGATAAGAGCAGTGCTTTTGAGACCATCCCACACATTTTTGAGCGTAGTTTTTAAAATACAACTTATTAAATCTTAAGGGTAGCCACCAGAAATTTATACTACACCTTGTGTTCCATAAAACAACCTCCTGAAATTATGAAGAACAGCAACTAAAAAATGAGCCGGCTATTTTTTAGCCGGCCTTTTTATGCGTAAATTCTTTTAATTATCTCTTTGTACTTTTCCATAATGATCTTTCTTTTTAAAGAAAGTTTAGGTGTCATTTCGCCACTGTCTATGCTCCACTCTTCTGGTAGCAATTCAAACTTTTTGATCTGCTCTACATGGTTAAAATATTTATTGAAAGATTCTATCAACTCTCTGTACAATGCTAACACCCGTGGATGATTGATGGCATCTTTGGTGGTGGTAAATGCTAGCCCTTTTTGCTGCATCCATTCTTTTAAATTGGGTAATGAAGGAACGATGAGTGCACCTACAAATTTTTCGTCAGCGCCCACCACCATAATCTGTTCTACAAAAGGTGATTCCTTCATTTTGTTTTCTATCGGCTGCGGCGCAACATATTTGCCACCACTGGTTTTAAACAATTCTTTTTTACGGTCTGTAATTTTAAGGTACTTGCCATCTTCAAATACACCTATATCGCCCGTGTGCAACCATCCATCTATAATGGTCTCGGCAGTGAGTTCGGGTTGTTTGTAATAGCCCATCATCACACTCGGCCCCTTCACACAAATTTCTCCATCGGGTTCCAACTTCACATCCTGCCCTTTAATAACTTTGCCCACTGTGCCAAATTTTCTGCCGCCTTCAAAATTACAGTTCACGCTAATCACTGGACTGTTCTCAGTAGGTCCGTAACCTTCAAAAATATTGATGTTGGCTGCATTAAAAATTCTCAAGAGCCTTACCTGGCAAGCCGCACCACCTGTAATGATGCATTCAACGTTGCCGCCCAAGGCCTCTCTCCACTTGTTAAAAATGATTTTATTGGCCAGTTTTAATTGAGTACGGTAACCAAAACTACCACGTTCGATGTTGTCGTATTTTTCACCCAATTCCACTGCCCAATAAAACAATTTCTTTTTTATTCCAGTGAGCTCAGTTCCTTTGCTCATAATTTTTTCATACACTTTTTCAAGCAAACGCGGTACGGTTGTAAAGAGGGATGGTTGTACCTCTTTTAAATTTTCTCCAATGCTGTCCATGCTTTCGGCATAATAAATAGAAATGCCACTGTTGATGTAGATATACGATACCATTCTTTCAAAAATATGATTGAGTGGTAAAAAGCTAAGCGCCTTGGCATTGATCTGCTGTGGAAACGGAAAGGTATTTACAGCATTCATAACGTTGCTCACCAAGTTGCGGTGACTCAACATTACTCCTTTTGGTTTTCCGGTAGTGCCCGAAGTATAAATGATGGTAGCACAATGATGCGCTTCAATACCATTTTTAGCATTTTCAACTGCCGCCAGCTCTTCAGTACTTTTTTGATGCATTAATTTTTCCCAATTATCTGCTCCCTGAATTTCATCAAAACTAAATACACCCAATAAGGAAGGTACATTGTTGCGGATGTTATTCACTTTGTCTAATATGTCTTCTCCGGTTATGAATACATATTTGATGGCAGCATCATTAAAGATGTATTCCATCTCGTTGATGTTCGTAGTAGGATAAATAGGACATAAAACGACACCAATTTGTTGACAAGCCATATCCAACACCAACCACTCCGGTCTGTTTTTACTGATGATGGCAATCTTATCCTGATGTTCTACCTGCATATCCTTGCCATTCAATCCCATTTTTAGCAGGGCCGCGCTCAATTGGTTCACTTTGTTAGCCACTTCCTGCGTAGAGATAGGCATATAGGTACCGTTGATTTTTCCGGCAAACATATCGGGCTTAGGAAAGTTTTGTAACTGCTGGTATAAGAAATCAAAAAGTCTCGACTGATCATTCATGGCATAGGTTTCTTTTAGTTTTAGAATAACCAAAGAAGGAAATGGCGCACTGATAGGCGCACAGTTATTTACAATGGCAGGAACTAAGTTAATAAAAAAAAAGCCATCCGCCCAAAGGTCGGATGGCAAAAATTAAATGCAACGAAAAATATTATTTTTTGGTAGCAGAAATATTCAATTTGATGTTCACCTCTCTGTTAATGATCCAGTTTTGTGGGTTGTTTGGCCCTTTGTAGTTCATGCCCCAAAGTGTTCTGTCGATGTTAAAGTCTGCAATGGCTGTAACGTTGGTAGCACCAATGGTTACTTTTGCAGGGAAAGCAATGTTTTTGGTATTGTCTTTCAATGTAAGGTTGTCTTTAATGGTGTGGGTAGCATCCGCAATTTTTAAATCTTTGCTGCTGCTGTCTGCTACAAATACTTCAACGCCAGTAATTTCAAACTTAGCAGTTGGGTATTTTGCTACATCAAAGAAATCTGCACTTTTTACCACTGTAAGATTTATAAAATATTGGCATATTATATAAATCACATTGGTATAATTTACCTTTTGAATCAGCATCGGCAGCCAAATCAATGTTGTTCATTTTCTGTGATTTTTAAGAAAATGTAGGCAGGTTTTCTTAAGTGCTTAAACATTGATAAATATTTTTACTTGTAATATTCCCCTGCAGGGATCTTAAAAATCCTTCCTTTTTGAAAGTCTACAAACTCGTTGTGTTCCGAAGTGTGGGTACTAATCCATTGTTGATAATTACTTAAGTTTTGGGTACCGCCAAACAACCACTGGTTGTAGGCTTCAAACAGCCCTTCTCTCAGCAGCTGTTGCTGATAAGCAAATAGCCGAAAACTAGGATTGTTGGGTGTATGGAACCAATCCAGCACAAAACGGGTGCGCAACATGCTCAGTGTTTCTGTACTGATACCAGCAGATACAATGCTGCCTTGGTTGTTCATGTTTTTTAGATAAGCGTTTACAAAAGGCGAATTTCCTTTTGCATTCACATCCAGCGTGGCGGTACTGAATAATTTTTTATAGCCATTCAGCAACATTTCTTTTATCTCCGGAGCTTTGGTGCTAAAGGGCTCCATATTGAGAAAAATTTCACCATACAGCAAACCCCAAACTTTATCGGTGCTCATGTAATAATATTTGGCTGCGTTGTAATAATTTTTAGAATAGGAGGGGTCTGTTTCAATGCCTTTTTCCCACTGTTTAATAGCATCAAAATTTTTTTGTTGCCATTGCAATTCTCCCAGTTCATTATAGAGGGGGCCGCTGTTCGGGAATTTTTTTAATGCCTTTTTGTACATTTTTTCGGCATCTTTTACCATATTACCCTGCTTGTAAATAAGGCCTGCAATCTGATAAGTTTGATCGTCGGAAACATCTTTATTCAACAAAATGTTGATGGTTTTGAGGGCATTGCCATTGTCTCCCTGAAAGTAATAACTAAGGGCAAGGTCTTTCGTTATATCCAAATTTTCTGGATCCAGTTGCAACGCCCTGTTCAGCACAATAATGGCATTGGCATGATCGCCCTGTTTCATAAATGTTTTAGCTGTTTCGTGGAGTTCTTTGGGCGTTTGACAATACGCCATGCAGCAAAAAAAGGCGCATACTATAGTCGACAGTATTTTTTTCATCCTTGTAAAGATAAAAAAAGCAGTTTGCAAATCATGCGTTGGTTTTATTACAACATTATGCTAACAATTTTATGAAAAGCGGATCGTTAAAATGCCGGAGCTGGTTGCCCATCACCCACTTCTACCCAAGTATGATCTGCCAACAATCGTACTGCAGAAATAAAGGATTGATAAGGCATGCTATTGCCCCATTCCTTTTGTGAAACCAGCGATAAAAGGTAGTTACCGTCTTTTTTCTGGTACATGTAATAGGTTTGCCCAATGGTAGGTTGAAAAGATAACTTGGCATTGTAAATCATCATTGACAGTTCCTTTCTCTTTTGAATTTGCTGGGCCTGCACAGCTAATAGTTCAATCTGCTGCCTTATTTGGTCGAGCTGCATGTTTGTCTGTTCTTCCATGGCAGAAAGCGCTTTGTGTTTGATAACCCCTTCCTCGGTAGGTTTAATCAACGCCCCCCCCACGGAGGAAGAATAAGGTAAAACACTCATTTGTTTATGGTACACTTCTGTGTTGCTAAAACGGCTACCATCTGCTTTTAACCCTTCCTGTATAATTTTTAAATAACCATTGGGTAAAATATGGTGCAGGATGCTGAGTACTTCTTCACCATCTTTGTAAAAATGAAACAATAGGTTACCGCTGTCTTTGAATTCTACCTGCGCTTCATCGGCGAGGGCAGGGTTTTCAAATGGCTGCAATGTTTCGTTGGCAACAATACGGTAGGAGGAACTGAAAGCCTGGTTATCAAGCACTACCCAATTGTGTTCTATCAACAAAGATTGTTCATCGGCCGATTTGCCGATTTTATAAAAACCACTTCTTGGTCTTTCACCCGACTCATACAATCCTTTTTCAGGAAACAATTGCCAGCTGGCAAAAAAATTATACGCTTGTACCATAGTTGAATGCATAACCGATAAGTGTATCAAAATGTTGCACAAATTGAACAACCACTTAAAATTAAATCAAAAAATAGCTAGGCTCGCCTTACTATTCTTATTCATTTTTATACACAACACCGTCCTTCATCACATATTTCACCCTACCCATGGCTTCTACCTCTTTTAGTGGATCTCCGTCAACAGCAATGATATCTGCTAACTTGCCTTTTTCAATTACACCCAATTGATCGTTGCCCAGCAAATTTGCTGCGTGCAAAGTGGCACATCGGATGGCTTCAATGGTTGGCATACCTGCTTCAGTCATATAAACAAATTCTAACCAGTTTTTGCCATGCATGTACACGCCGGCATCGGTTCCAAAAGCAATCTTAACGCCCATTTTATAGGCTCTGGCAAATGTTTTTTGTATTTGCGGACCCGTAGCCAATGCCTTTGGTGTTACAATATCTGTGTAGTAACCGGCAATTTTGGCACTATCCGCCACCGATTTTCCAGCTGTGATGGTAGGAACGTACCAAGTGCCGTATTGCTTCATTAATTCCATGGCTTCATCATCCATAAAAGTACCGTGTTCTATGGAGTTTACGCCAGCTCTAATGGCTCTTTTAATGCCATCTGCACCATGTGCATGCGCAGCTACTTTGAAACCATAATCTTTGGCTGCCGCTACAATGGCCTTGATCTCTTCTTCGGTAAACTGAGCGTTAGCGCCATCTTTGGCCTGACTCAACACGCCACCTGTTGCGGTAATTTTGATGAGATCTGCTCCGTTTTTATAGCGTTGTCTCACTGCTTTATAGGCTTCTTCCTTGCTGTTTACCACCCCTTCCAACGGGCCTGGATCACCCATGAGTTGGCGGCTGTATCCATTGGTGGGATCTGCATGCCCGCCAGTAGTAGCAATCGATTTTTCGGCAGTAAAAATTCTGGGGCCTACCACCTGGTTTTTGTTGATGGCATTGCGCAACGATACATTTACGCCAGATCCGCCTAAATCGCGTACACTGGTAAAACCGGTCATCAAAGTAACCTTTGCATACGACAACGAGGTAAATGCAACATCACTTGGGTTGTTGATAAACTTATCTGCCGTGTTGCCTTTTCGTGTTTCTGTTTCCATGTGCACATGCATATCTATCAAACCGGGCATCACCGTTTTGTTTTTGAGGTCGATAATCTTATCGTTGGATGCGCCTTTTACAAATCCCTCCTGCACATCTGTAATTTTGTTACCAGTAATAATGATAGAATAATTAGCCAGTACTTTTCTATTGGTAACATCTATTAATTTACCGCAATGTAGGATGGTATTTTGGGCCCATGCGGCAATTTGCAACAATAGGATGAGGGCAATGATGGAGAGATGTTTCTGCATTTTTTTTCGGTAAGATAAATAAAATGCTTCACTGTTATTACAGCTTTTACGATCAGCTTTATTTACCAACAAAAAAAGCACCTCAAAAAGGTGCTTCCAAAATTCTTGTGATGGGTATCAATCAATTAAATGCGTGAGCAATCCATCTCTAAGTTTAGGTTCAAACCAGGTGCTCTTGGGCGGCATTACTTCACCACTATCTGCTACAGCAAATAATTGCTCGATGCTTACCGGAAACAGGCTGATGGCCAAGGCCATATCGCCACTGTCAACTCTTTTTTCCAATTCACCCAATCCCCTGATACCGCCTACAAAATCGATGCGCTTATCTGTACGTTGGTCGGTAATTCCCAAAATAGGCGCTAATATATTTTTTTGCAGAATGCTGATGTCTAAAACTGCAATGGCATCGGTTGCATCTAGGCTTTCTGGTTTAGCGCTCAGTTTGTACCATTGTTTGTTAAGGTACAAGCCCATGTGGTGCAATGCTTCTGGCCTGTAAGCACTGTCTTTTTTTTCGATATTGAAATTTGCTTCCAGTTTTTGCAAAAAGTCTTCTGTGCTCAATCCGTTTAAATCGGTGATCACCCTGTTGTAATCCATGATGTGCAATTGATTGCTGGGAAACAGGGTTGTTAAAAAGTAACCGGCATTTTCAGTAGCCCCATTGCCCATGGCTGTTTTTACTTTTGCAGCGCTGGCTGCCCTGTGGTGCCCATCCGCAATATAGGTAGCTGGTACTTTAGTTTTAAATAGATTGCTGATGGTTTCAATGCTCTCGTCATCACTTACAATCCAGATGCTGTGTTGAATACCATCTTCTGCAATAAAATCGTATTGTGGATTTTTGTCTTTCATCCATCCATCTATCACTTGGTCTATTTCAGCTACATTTCTATAAGCCAAAAATACATTACCGGTTTGTGCGCCGGTGGTTTTGATGTGTTGAATGCGATCCTGTTCTTTTTCCGGACGCGTAAACTCATGTTTTTTAATGAGCCCGTTTTCATAATCTGCTACCGAACTCCCGCATACCAAACCAGCCTGGCTTGTACCATTCATAGTAAGCCTATAAATATAATAACAGGGTTTGTTTTCTCTGAACAAAATATTTCTACTGATAAAAGCCGTTAGGTTTTCTTTGGCTTTGTCATACACTTCCTGTGAATGAATATCCACCGAATCAGCCAATCCGATCTCTGATTTAGTGATGTGCAAAAATGAATGTGGGTTGCCTTGTGCTTCCACTTTGGCTTCTTTGCTGTTGAGTACGTCGTAGGGTCTGCTGGCAACTGCTTTTGCAAGCTGCGCCTCAGGTCTCAATGCCATAAAGGGTGTAATAGTAACCATGGTAAATTCTTAAATACAATTAATATAGGGCGGCAAATGTACCATTTCCCTTTTTAGTGAAGATTTTTATAATTCATTATTATTTGTTAAACAACAGCAATTGCTGGTTTTACTGCGTTTTTTAACCTTAAATATGCAGGGCTTCAAACGCTTTTAGCGCATCCACCAACACTTGTACACTACTGATAGGCAATGCGTTGTACATACTGGCCCTAAACCCACCCGTTGTTCTGTGGCCCTTGATGCCGATGATGCCTAGGGTTTTGGTGTAGGCCAAAAATGCGGGTTCCAATGAGGGGTCATTCATCACAAAACAGGCATTCATGGTACTGCGATCTTCTGCAACCACTGTTCCTTTAAATAGGCTGTTTTCGTCGATAGCATTGTACAATAAAGCCGCTTTTTCTTTATTCAGTTTTTCTACGGCTGCTATTCCACCCATTTCTTTCAACCAGCGAAGTGTAAGCATACACACATACACCGCAAATACAGGAGGGGTATTGAGCATGCTTCCTTCTGCAATGTGATTGCGGTAATCCATCATAGTAGGGATGGCACGTTTTATTTTGCCCAAAATATTTTTATTCACCACAATGAGGTTCACGCCCGCGGGTCCCATATTTTTTTGTGCGCCGGCATATATCAGATCAAATTTGTTGAAGGGCAACACCCTGCTAAAAATATCGGAACTCATATCTGCCACCAATGTGTTGCTGGTGAAGGGAATTTGTTGCCACTGGGTGCCATACACCGTGTTGTTGGTGGTGATGTGTAGGTAACGGGCATCGTTGGGCACCGCAAAATCTTTGGGAATGTAGTTGTATACTTTTTCTCTTGATGAACATACCACTTCTACCTTACCAAACAGCTTGGCTTCTTTGGTGGCTTTGTAACCCCATATGCCGGTATCGGTGTATGCTGCCGTATCTTTTGCATCTAACAAATTCATGGGTACCTGCATAAATTGCGTGCTGGCACCACCGTGTAAAAACAATACCTCATGATCGTCATCTAATAACATCAATTCTTTCACCAGTGAGCGAGCTTCTTCCATCACGGCGGTGAATTCTGGGGTGCGGTGTCCTAATTCTAAAATAGACAAACCAGAATTGTTAAAGTTCAACACTGCGGCTGCAGCCTGTTCAAATACTGTTTTGGGAAGTATAGAAGGACCTGCGTTAAAATTGTAAACCGAGGCCTGTTGTGTATTGTTGTAGCTCATTCTAAAAATTGAGTGGCAAAAGTAATAAATAAAACAGAGGGCTTTAAAATGAAAATCTGAGAATTGCTATAGCGCAAAAGGGGAGCGGGTTTCGGCCTAAAAGTATATTGAAAGTGTAACTACTCTTCTCTTCCGATCATTTTTTCTGCACTGCTCCATTTGCTGTTGAGTTCTTCGAATTCTTTCACATCTTTCTCAGAAAATTTTTGTCGGGTGAGGCCTTTCAGATCGGGCTGCCCTGCATTCACCCAAGCTGTGTACCAAAAAGAGGAGATACAGAAAATAGACTGGCGCATTCTTCTCTCTATCATGCCGTCTAGTTTGTTGTTGAAGGCAATGGTGAAGGCGGAAGAATATTGGCGAATTACTTTTCCGTTTCTTTCTTCAAATGAAAATTTTTGATCGGGCGGAAATTCAGCAGTGAGCTCTTTTTCAAAACGCAACACACTATCGGCTGCCAGCGCGCTTTCCAGCACCCTGTCCCAAATAAATTCTCCGGGGTTTTTAATGTATTGTGCTTTTCCAATAAAAAAGTCGAATTGCTTTTCTGCCAACAATTCAGGTACCCGGCTTTCCCAAAAGCCATGAATGCCGCGCTGGTTGCTGTACTGTCCGTTGTGGTTGCTACTGGCGTGTAATGGCACGTGCGCATCAGAAATGTAGTGACCAATCTCAGCGCTGTTTTTTAAAATTCTACTGTAATTTTTTTCTTTGAAAGCCTCTGTCAATCTTGATAACATTATTTGCACATGCCAAGGAACAATACCATGTTGCATCAAGGAATCTCTGCCAAATTTAGTTACCGCATCGTCCCATTTTCTGGGAAGGTCCGGATAGGGATAAGTGCCATATTTATCAATGTCTAAATAATGTCTGGGTCCTTCATCTGCAATGGCATACCGACGTTTATCAGGGTCAACCGAGTGGTCGGATAAAAATCCGATAGATGGTTTATAAAACAACATCATTTCTGGCGGCAATAAAAAAACGGCGTAATAATTAATTTTTGCATGTGCAAAAAAACCCCAGCAATAACAATTGGTATAACTACCTAATACAACAGCGAGCGTGATAGATATTTTTTTCATGATCAAAATTCGTGGTATAAATGTAGATAAATATTGGCTCCTGCTCTGTTATCACTTTACTTCTATTTCATCAACCGCAGTTACACCACCACTCACCGCAAACTTCATGGTTTGCGCACTGCTGATGTGGGTGATGGGCCGTACCCTTTCTTTTGGGATAATATATACATTCCCTGCTACAGAATAGGCCATGGGGATGTACACTGCCACATGATCTTTTAAACCAAAATCCGACATGTCATCATTTGTAATAAACCCCATCCGCCACACATCATTGTTATCAACGTTGGCCAATACATTTTTGGTAAACTTTTTTTTATCGCCTGCAAATGCTTCAAAAAAGTCTCTGGCTGTGGTATATATGTGTTTGAGTCCAGGGGTTCTTTCAAAAAATTTATCGATGAAGTTTACAATCCTGCTGTTAATGAAAAATGAACTGAAGTAGCCAATCATGATGATGGCTACAATAATGATGATGAAGCCGAGTCCATAATTCTGCACTTTTATGTTGCCGCGGGCGTCTTCTGTTGAAAAAATAGGTATCAAGCTGTCTATGCTGCTTACTGTAAAATACAATGCATAGATACTGATGAATACCGGCGCTATAACAAGCACCCCCTGCAAAAAGTATTGAAGCATTTTTTTATACTGAAAAGTTTTTTCCATATTCTTTGTTTAAGCTACAAAGATAACAGAAGCGCCAACCTGTTGAAGCTTGTTTTACAGCAGCAGCCGTCATCATCATGAAATTATTGTTATGGATCGTAAAAAAATCCAAAGGAAACTTTGGCAACGGCAAAAGTTTCCATAGTTTTGCGTCCGAATATGACAGACAACTATCAAAAGGAAAGAATCAAACACGCTGCACATGATTTGGTGATGAAATACAGCATCAGAAGTGTGAGTATGGATGATATTGCAGCTAGTGTAGGCATGAGTAAAAAAACACTGTATCAATATTACAAAGACAAAGACGAATTGGTTAAAGCAGTGATTTGTAGTGTTATAGAAGACAATCGTTGCAAAAGTGATCAACACGTAGAAGCTGCAGACAATGCCGTGCACGAAATTTTTCTGGCCATGGAAATGATGGTCGAAATGTTTAAAACCATGAACCCAGCCATTTTATATGAAATGAAGAAATACCATCCGGAGGCGTATCTACATTTTCAACAACACAAAACGCAATACCTGCATGGCCACATTCAGCAAAATATTGAAAGGGGTATCAAAGAAGCATTGTACAGAACAGACGTCAATCCAGAGATACTGGCAAAGTTCAGGGTAGAAAGCATGTTCATTGCCTTTAATCCAGAATTTCAACGATCACTGAGTAAGTATACGTTACTGGAAATAGAAGAACAAATTATCATGAATTTTTTATTTGGCTTGGTCACCCAGAAGGGGTTTAAACTGGCCATGAAATACATGATTCAAAGAGAAAAATCAATTACTAATAATAAATAGCACCTAAGAAAGCAATGAAAAATAACCAAACAGGATACCGCATTTATGCGGTGTGGATCATAGCCCTCATTTTGCTGAACTGGCAACCAATTGCTGCGCAAACGCAACACCAGTTTAGCGTGAAGCAGGCGGTAGATTATGCCCTTCAAAATTCGGTAGCAGTAAAAAATGCACTGATTGATCTTCAAATTCAAAAGCAGATCAACAGGGAAATTACATCCGCCGCCTTTCCACAAATTAGTGCCGGACTCTCTGCTAACTATTTTCCTAATGTAGCAATACAAAGTTTTCCAAACTTTATTGCAGCAGGCACTTACGGCGTGTTAGAGAAGGAGGGGGTGAAAGATGGTAATGGCAATCAAATTATTTCTCCCAGCGACTTTGGTTTTGTGCAGGCGCAATTCGGCACCAAGTGGAATGCGTCGGGCAGCGTAGACTTTTCGCAGTTGTTGTTCGACGGTCAGGTATTTGTTGGTTTGCAAGCCCGCGATGCATCGCTGGAATACCAACGCAAAACACAGGCAGTAACCGAAGAAATGATCAAAGTAAATGTGATCAAAATTTATTACCAACTGGTGGTAGGTGCTACCCAATTAACTACGATCGATGCCAACATTGATCGTTTTGAAAAGTTGCTTACCGAAACCAAGGCTATATTCGAACAGGGCTTTGCAGAGAAATTAGATGTAGACAAAGTAAATGTTCAACTCAATAACCTCAAAACAGAAAAAATTAAAATAACCAATCGGCTCAGCGCAGGCAATGCCAGTCTGAAGTTTTTGATGAACATGCCTCAAAAAGATCAGTTGATACTTACCGATACTTTGTCTGAAGATCAATTGAAAAACGACATTCTCGATACCGCCTATAATTACGCAGACAGAAAAGAAATGCAGTTGTTGGAAGTAGCACAGGATCTCGGCAAATACAACATTAAAAGGTACAAACTTAGCTACCTGCCTTCCGTTGCCCTGTATGGTAACTATGCTAAAAATGCACAACGCAATCAGTTCGACTTTTTTGGTAATGGTCAATGGTTTACGAGTTCACTCATCGGCTTAAAAATTTCTGTTCCCATTTTTGATGGTTTTGCCAAAGCTGCCAGAGTAAGCAAAGCCAAATTGGAATTAGAGAAAACCAATATTCAAATAGAGTATTTAAAAGCCACCATCGACAATGATGTAACACAAGCCAATCTTCTGCTGAGCTCATCATTGATTACCATGGATACACAAAAGAAAAACATGGAGCTTGCAGAAAAAGTGTACAACACTACCAAACTCAAATACCAGCAAGGCCTCGGAAGCAACCAGGAAATTTACACGGCGCAAACGGAACTCAAAGTGGCGCAAAACAATTACTATGGTGCTTTGTACGATGCCGTCATAGCAAAAATTGATTTCCTCACAGCAACAGGCAGATTATAATGATAACCTTTCTCACTACTTATATAACAACCAATCAAATGAAACAGTACATCATACCCACATTGCTCAGTGTTTTAATATTCACCAGCTGCGGCGATAGTAAAAAAGACGGACAGGCTGCCATCAATGATAAAAAAGCAGCACTTGAAAAACTTAAATCTGAAAAAGAAAAGAACGATCAGGAAATTGCAAAGCTGCAGGCTGAATTGTTGAAGCTCGATCCGAATAGCAACCCTTCAAAAGTTAAATTGGTGGCAACCGCACCCATTGTAAAACAAGACTTCAACCACTACATCGAATTACAAGGCCAGGTAGATGCGGATGATATCTCCTACATCTCTCCAAGAGGAATGGGTGGACAAGTAAAAGCTATTTATGTAAAAAAAGGTGATGTGGTGAGAAAAGGACAATTGTTGTTGAAACTCGATGACGTAATTATGCGCCAACAAGTAACTGCTGCAAAACAACAACTAGAAGGTATTAAAATTCAGATGGGCTATGCTAAAAACATTGCCCAGCGTCAGAAAAATCTTTGGGACCAAGGAATCGGTACCGAAGTGCAGCTGATAACCGCACAAAACAATGTTTCTGCTTTAGAAGAGCAATTAAAATCTGGCAACGAATCGGTGAAGCTGGCACAAGAGCAACTCAATACCGGCAATGTATACAGCAATGTGAGTGGGGTAGCAGATGTTGTGAACATTCGTGTTGGAGAAACCTTTACAGGTATGACAGCGGCCGGAGCACAAATCAAAATTGTAAACACCAGCCGGCTAAAAGTGGTGAGCAATATTCCAGAAAATTACATGGGTAGCGTACAAAAAGGCTCTTCGGTATTGGTGATACTTCCCGATGGACAAAAACAATTCAACACGAGTGTGAGCTTCATTGGTGCATCTATTGATGATGCTAACAGGGGCTTTGTGATTGAAGCCAAACTTCCATCAGACCCCGCTGTGAAACCCAACCAAATTGCAATTGTTAAAGTAAAAGATTATAGTGCTCCCGCTGCAATAGCTATTCCGCTCAATACTTTGCAAAACGATGACAAGGGAAAGTTTGTGATGGTGGCAGTAACGGAAAATGGCAAACTCATTGCTCGCAAGCGCCCTGTAAACATTGGAATGCTGAATGGTGATTTGCTCGAAATTAAAACAGGTTTAAAAGAAGGAGATGTGTTGGTAACAGAAGGTTTTGCCAGCATCTATGAAGGTCAGCAATTAACGGTGGCCAAATAAGATCACCTGGAAACACATCTAATTATTTACAAACTATTTGTATGAGCGCAATGCACAACATAAAAGAAAAATTCAAAGAATTTAAACCCACCTCCTGGAGCATCGGTAATAAAACATCCATCTACCTACTGATGCTGTTTTTTACCGTGGCGGGTGTATATCAATTTGTAACACTTCCAAAGGAGCAGTTCCCAGATATTGTTATACCTACCATTTATGTACAAACTATTTATGTAGGTAACTCTCCAAAAGATATAGAGAACCTGGTAACAAGGCCCATCGAAAAACAAATCAAAGGCATCACGGGTGCAAAAATTAAGAAGTTTACAAGTACTTCTCAACAAGACTTCTCCTCTATTATTGTAGAATTTGATACCGAGGTAAAAACAGAGATCGCTTTGCAGAAAGTAAAAGATGCGATAGATAAAGCCAAACAGGATCTGCCCACAGATCTTACCCAAGAGCCTACTGCATTGGAAGTAAACTTCAGCGATCAACCCATCATGTACGTAAACCTGAGTGGCGATTACGATATGGTGAAACTGAAAAAATTTGCCGATGATTTAAAAGATAAATTAGAAGATCTTAATCAGATTAATAGAATTGATATTGTAGGAGCCCCTGAAAGAGAATTTCAGATTAACGTAGACAACTACCGCATGCAAAGCTCCGGTGTTACATTCGATGACATCAGCAACGCTGTAGCCAGAGAAAATATGGACATCTCCGGAGGATTGTTGGATGTAGGAAGTATGAAAAGAAACCTTCAGCTCAAAGGCCAGTTTAAATCTACCTACGACATCGAAAAAGTAATTATCCGCAACACAGGCGGCGCACCCATTTACCTCAAAGACATTGCTGTAATTAAAGACACCACAAAGGATGTGGAGAGTTTTGCACGTTTGGGTGGTAAAAATGTGGTGACCCTCAATATTATCAAACGCAGCGGCGAAAATCTTATCGAAACCAGTGAGCAGGTTCAAAAAATAGTATCAGATGCCAAAGGCGTTTTGTATCCCGATAACCTTAACGCAGTGATTACTGGCGATCAAAGTGTGCAAACCAAAGCCTCTTTTAATGAATTGGTAAACTCCATCATCATCGGATTTGTGTTGGTTTTAATTGTACTCATGTTTTTTATGGGGGTAACCAATGCTTTTTTTGTGGCATTGAGTGTGCCGCTGAGTATGTTTGTAGCATTTGTATTTTTACCTGGGGCCGATTTAATTGTGGGTACCGACGTAACCCTCAACTTTATAGTTTTATTTGCGCTACTCTTTGGACTCGGAATTATCGTAGATGATGCCATTGTGGTCATTGAAAATGTACACCGAATTTTTGTAGAAGGCAAAGGCAAAATTCCCATTGTGAAAGCCACTAAAATGGCCGCTGGAGAAGTGTTTGTGCCAGTATTGGCCGGAACAATCACCACGCTCGCGCCCTTCTTTCCATTGCTTTTCTGGCCAGGTATCATAGGGCGCTTCATGGTGTATTTACCCACCATGCTCATTTTTACACTAGCCGCTTCGTTGGTGGTAGCGTTTATCATGAACCCGATTTTTGCGGTAGATTTTATGAATCATCCGGAAGGAAAAAAAGAGCCGAAATCTGCCATCTTTAAAAAGCCTGCGTTCTGGATCGCCGTTGCACTGGGAATTGTATTAGACTTAGCTGGGCAGCCATTTTTTGGTAATCTCCTCCTATTTTTTATGTTACTCTTGGTACTCAATCGTTATGTACTCGACGATGCTATTCACAGCTTCCAAAACAAAGTACTGCCAGCCATCATGAATCGTTATGAAACCTTGTTGCGTTGGGCTTTAAAAGGCTGGAGGCCCGTTCACCTGTTGTTGGGTACAGTAGGTTTGCTGCTGGTATCTTTAACAGTCTTCATTATTTCTGTAAACACAGGCAGGGTTGGTATTGCCTTTTTTCCCAAGGGAGATCCTAACCAAATTTATGTATACCTGAAACTTCCTGTGGGTACCAATGTGCAATACACAGATTCAGTCACCAAAACTTTAGAAGCTAAAGTAAACAAGGTATTGGGCATCGATGCAGCCAAAGGGCAAGAAAATGCCATTGTAGAAAGTGTGATCAGTAACGTGGCCATTGGAGCCAGTGATCCAGCTGCTGGGGATAGAAGTACCAGAAGTGAGTTGGGCAGAATACAGGTTTCTTTTGTTGAATTCGAAAAACGCCACGGCAAAAGCACCAAACCTTATTTAGATGAAATTAGAAATGCCTTAACGGGGATTCCTGGCGCAGAGATTAGTGTAGATCAGGAAAGTGGCGGCCCACCAACCGATCCACCGATCAACATAGAAGTTGCCAGTGAAGATTTTGACAACTTGGTAAAAACTTCTGTGAACCTCAAAAACTACCTCGATTCTATTCAGGTGCCAGGTGTAGAAGAATTAAAAATGGATGTTGATTTAAACAATCCTGAAATTACTTTAACTGTAGATAGAGAGCGCGCACTCATTCAAGGCGTTTCTTCAGCACAAGTAGGGATGGCCATTCGTACAGCTTTGTTTGGAAGAGAAGTATCTAAGATCAAAGAAGGAAAAGAAGAATACAAAATACAATTGCGCAACAATGAAATTCAGCGTAGGAGTTTGTCAGAAATTTTAAACATGCGCATCAGCTTCCGCGATTTTGCAGCAGGCGGAGCAGTTAAAAATATACCCATTAGTGCGTTGGTAACGGTAGAGCCTACCAGCACTTTTGGTAGTGTAAAAAGAAAGAACCAAAAGCGTTTGATCACCCTACGATCCAATGTGTTAACCACTCAGGGCTACAACGCCACTGCGGTAAATAAAGTAATTGAAGGGCATATCAGTTCCTTTACGGGCAAAGGTGAGGGCGCTTCCATTAAGCAAACAGGCGAAGGGGAACAACAGGCCGAAACGGGAGCCTTCCTTGCCAGCGCGTTGTTGGTGGCACTGGGGCTCATTTTACTAACCCTGGTACTGCAATTCAACTCCGTGAGCAAGTCGATCATCATCCTTACTGAAATTATTTTTAGTGTGATTGGAGTGTTACTGGGCTTCTCCATCTTTGGAATGGAAGCTTCTGTACTCATGACCGGTTTGGGAATCGTAGGCTTGGCTGGTATAGTAGTGAAGAACGGGATTTTGGTGATCGAATTTGCGGAAGAACTGCGTTCTAGAGGAATGAAAACCCGTGAGGCAGTGATACAAGCTGGTAAAACTAGGATCATCCCAGTTTTGCTCACCGCATTGGCAGCCATCCTGGCTTTTATACCCATTGCAGTTGGTTTCAACATCAACTTTATAACCCTGTTTGCAGAATTGGATCCCAAAATTTTCTTTGGAGGCGATAATGTTGCTTTCTGGAAACCTTTGAGCTGGACCATCATTTTTGGATTGGCATTTGCCTTCTTCATGACCCTGATTATTGTGCCGGCTATGTACCTCATTGCCGAAAGATTGAAGAGGCCCATGCGCAAAACCTATGGTGGTACATGGATCAGTTTTTTGGGAATCCCGCCAATGACTTTATTGTTTATCCCGCTGATGCTGGTATCCATGTTCATTCAGCAAAGAAGGGTAAGCCGAAGAAGCAGAATAATGAAAGATGCATCTGTAGCCCACAAAGGCAGCTGGTTTTAAACGTGGTTAACCTACTCAGTTTCACCACTGAGAAAAAACCCATCAGGGTTACAGTTTGTTCATGTTGAGTTAAACATAGGGTGTGGTCTCGCAGCTTTTGCTGCGGGACTTTTTTGTGACCCGTTTCAGGAAACAAATACATTGTATGCAAAAACAATCATTCTTTTCAAACGTTGGTATAATATGATAAAAGTTGTTTTATTCCTTTCAAAAGCTTTGTGCACAGTATCAGTATTAGCACAACAAACTACGTTCAATGAGTTTAATGCCAGAAGGCAGCAGATAGATAAAACCGCCATCACTTTATTAGCAAGCTACAGTGCTGCCAATATCGTGTACGGAACCATTGCTTCTGGCCAAACCACGGGCAGCAACAAATACTTTCACCAGATGAATGCTATTTGGAACGGTGTTACCCTGGGCATTGTAGCCGTTGGTCATTTTACTGCCAAAAAAGAAGGGTCTTTAGATATGGCTGCTTCCCTCAAAAAACAACATTCTGTAGAAAAATTATTCCTGTTTAACACAGCCCTCGACCTAGCGTACGTGGCTGGCGGTGCATTTATGTATGAAAAAAGTAAAACCACCACCAACAAACCTGAGCGTTTAAAAGGATATGGCCAATCGGTGATGCTACAGGGTGGCGTATTGTTGTTGTTTGACGGCGTGATGTATGCCATTCATCAAAGGCATGGCAAAAAGCTAGACCAACTGTTACAAAAAGTACAACTAGCCGCTACCGGCAATGGAATCGGGGTAGTAGTGAAGTTTTAAGCGCAAACTGCCATTTATAATTTTAGGTTGCTTTGATGATTAAAAATACTGTTCATTTGTGTGTTGATTCAATACTAAAAATTACAACATGAAAACAAGTCACGAGATCGATTTTAAAATTTACGGAGAAGAATTACAATTTGTAGAAATTGAGTTGGATCCCAACGAAACCGCCATTGCAGAAAGTGGTGCATTTATGATGATGGACAATGGTATAGAAATGCAAACCATTTTTGGTGATGGAAGCCAACGGGAATCGGGAGGCGGATTGATGGGGAAATTATTCAGTGCAGGTAAACGTTTGCTTACCGGCGAAAGTTTGTTTATGACTGCCTTTACCAACACCGGACAAGGAAAAAAGAAAGTGAGTTTTGCATCACCTTATACCGGTAAAATCATTGTATTGGATCTGCAACAACTGGGCGGAAAAGTAATTGCACAGAAAGATGCTTTTTTATGTGCAGCCAAAGGAGTGAGCATCGGAATAGAGTTCCAGCGCCGTTTGGGTACAGGCATTTTTGGCGGTGAAGGATTCATCATGCAAAAAATTGAAGGCGATGGATATGCATTTGCACATGCAGGAGGTTATGTGGTAGAAAGAGATTTACAAGCAGGAGAAATTCTAAAAGTTGATACCGGTTGTGTGGTGGCTTATACCGCAGGGGTAAACTTCGATATTGAATTCGTTAGAGGCATCAAAAACTTTATGTTTGGTGGCGAAGGATTGTTTTTTGCCAAACTAGAAGGCCCAGGGAAAGTATGGTTACAATCATTGCCCATTAGCCGATTGGCAGGCAGGATCATGCAATATGGCTCCGTTGGTGGAAGAAAAGAAGAAGGCGGTTTGCTAGGGGGGTTAGGTAATTTGTTGGATGGAAGAGAGTAAGCAACGATCAAAAAAATAAACCAGACATTGTCTGGTTTATTTGAAATACAATTATGGTAAGCATTAGTCTCTGCTACTAATCTTACTTAGTAATCTTAAAATTTCGAGGTACAACCATACCATGGTAACCATCAGTCCAAATGCACCGTACCATTCCATGTATTTAGGAGCGCCCATTTCAGCCCCTTTTTCAATCATGTCGAAATCGAGAATGAGGTTCAGCGCTGCAATGGCTACTACAAACAAGGAGAAGCCAATACCCAATAAACTTCCTTGGTGTAAAAAGGGCATGTTGTCAAAACCAAACATCCTCAATACCCATACCAACAAATAAAAGATCATGATGCCTACTGTAGAAGCGATGATCACAGATTTAAATTTTTCGGTGGCTTTGATAATGCGGAAGCTAAACAACAAATACATGGCAGCTGCTACTCCAAAGGTTAAACCCACTGCATTGATGATGATGTTAGGGGCCATTTCTGCAAATGCCATATTGTAGGTAGCGGAAATCGCGCCAATAAACAAACCTTGTAACAATGCATACAATGGTGCCAGATAAGGGCTCCACTGTTGTTTGAATGCCAGGGTTATGGCAATTACCAATCCGCCGATGGCGCCCGTCCAAACCAGCGGCATCACATTGCCACCTGCTGCAGCTTCCTTCCAGGAGTAAAAGGACGTTCCCAATACCATGATAAAAAGAAAGCCAAATTTTTGCATCGTGCCTTTGATGGTCATGGCATTTTCATAAACCATTACATTATCAAGGACTGTGCTTTTGAATCTATTTTCTGAGAGTGCGGGATTTCCCGACTTAAATAATGACATAGCAGTAAATTTATTTGATTAAAATTAAGGAATTATTCATTGATACAACACTGTCAGCACTTTCTTTGTTGCCTAAGCCAGGGTATTCTTTGATCATGGCAAAGTCGTATTCATTTTTTTGTTTCATTGTTGCAATGAATGCTTTTAAAGAAGCTGCATCTTTGGCATTGGCAAATACTTGATCATGTGCCAGTAGTACAAGGTGTTGTGGTGTTTTGGTTTTTTGATGCGTAAACATGCTATCAATTTGTTTGCTCAATTCTTCGCTGGTTTGCATCGCTTGTAAATCGCTGGTATAGTGCCATTCTAGGTCCCAGCCCACTACATCAAAACCCGCTCGCCTTAAACTGTCTGCCGCTTCGGTACTGGTTTTTATATCTGTGCTGGTAATAGTGCTGGTTCTCCAGATATTTCTTCCCGGCGTTCTTACAATGTTGCTCTTTAATTGTAGGCTATCAGCACATCTTTTAAAATCTTTTACCACACTATCGGGCATGGTATAAAATTTACTGAATTTATTGCCCAAAGCATGGCTATAACTGTGGTTGGCAATTTCAATCCAATTGCTTTTAATGATGCTGTCGTAAACTCCTGCCTGCAATCTGCTACCATACACATGTTCACCCACAATAAACAAAGTAACGGGTATCTGTGCTTCGTTCACAATGTTCACCACTTGCTGCGTTCCGCGATTGGGCCCATCGTCGAAACTTAGGTAAATGGTTTTTTTCTTCTTTCGTGTCGGGGGTTGCTCCTTTTGGGGATTATCAACAACAGGAACTGAAGGAATAGTTTGTGCAAACAATTTGGGTGCTGGCTTTTTTAGGGGTTGATGTTGGTACAAATAGCATGCAGAAAATAGCAGCACAAAAAGCAATGTTTTTGCAACGGTGGTGGGCTTTGAAAAAGCCCTGGGCTCGGGGTCCATAAATGAAGGTGATTTTAGAAGATGAAGTTAATACGGGTGAATCGAGATGAAGGCATTACGATTGTTAAATATTTATAAAATCGTTTTATACCAACTTGCTAGTTGCTTTTTCAAGATTAAACAAGCGGAACAAATTTTTTTAAACAGGCAATGCAAATAAGAGCACATTACCAATTTAGGCCACGGGAATCCTATTGAAATTTGCCATAGCAGCATTACCTTTGCGGCATGGAAGAGTTGTTACAAAAAATAGAAGCCTTCAAAAGCGATATCAAAGCATCAGTGGCCGGGAGCAAAGAAGAGCTAGAAGCTTTCCGTATCAAATACCTTGGTACAAAAGGATTGGTAAAATCAATCATGGGCGAAATGAAAAACGTGGCTGTTGATAAAAAAAAGGAAGCTGGTCAGTTGTTGAATGAATTTAAAATATTTGTAGAAGAGAAGTTCGAAGAACTCCGCCACAATTCCGAAGAAACTGCAGCGACTGCCGCCCAAACCATTGATGTGAGCTTACCGGGTGCGGCTGCAACCATTGGCTCTCGCCATCCCATCAGCATCGTTCAGAATAAAATTATATCCATTTTCCACAGATTGGGGTTTTCGGTTTCAGAAGGACCCGAAATTGAGGATGACTGGCACAACTTCTCTGCATTGAATCTGCCCGAAAATCATCCGGCCAGAGATATGCAGGATACCTTTTACATCCTCAAAAATCCAGATTGGCTCTTACGCACCCACACCAGTAGCGTACAGATTCGGGAAATGGAAAAAAACCAATTACCACTCCGCATCATTTGTCCTGGCAGGGTGTACAGAAACGAAACCATTAGCGCCAGAGCCCACTGCTTTTTTAACCAGGTAGAAGGACTGTACATTGCAGAAAATGTTTCGTTTGCAGACCTAAAGCAAACCCTCTACTTTTTTGTGCAGGAAATGTTTGGATCATCTGTAAAAGTGCGTTTCCGACCATCTTATTTCCCATTCACAGAACCTAGTGCTGAAATGGATATTAGCTGCCTCATCTGCGACGGTAAAGGCTGCAATGTTTGTAAAAAAACTGGTTGGGTAGAAATTTTAGGCTGCGGAATGGTACATCCCAAAGTACTCGAAAACTGCGGCATCGATAGCAACAAATACACAGGTTTTGCCTTCGGAATGGGCATCGAACGCATCACCATGCTCAGCTACCAAATAAAAGATCTTCGCCTATTTAGTGAAAACGACGTTCGTTTCTTACAACAATTCTCCGCTGTAACGGGATAAAAAGATCCGCATACTCACAACGTTTGCAGTCCACCTTAAAAAGAAATGCTGCAATTAACATGGCAGTTTTTATTTTTGCACATGATCAATACGATAGCAGTAGTGGGAGCAGGCACCATGGGAAGTGGCATTGCACTTTCAGCCGCATTAAAAAACTACCCCGTTGTACTCTGCGATATCAATGAAACAGTGCTTAAACAAGCCAGCGTTTCTATCGAAAAAAATCTTGAATTTTTGCTCAATAAACAAAAAATTTCTACCGACACTGCCAATGCCGTCAGAGACTGCATACGTTACAGTACAGCTATCTCCGACTGCAAGGCGGATCTGGTAATAGAAGCAGTGGTAGAAAAGTTAGCAATAAAAACTGCCATCTTTAAAGAGCTTGCATTGGTGAATGGCCCCGCTTGCATCCTTGCTTCTAACACTTCTTCTTTGTCTATTACCGCTATTCAGCAACACATCGAATTGCCCCAAAGAGTATTGGGCATGCACTTTTTTAATCCGGCGCATGTAATGAAATTGGTAGAAGTGGTACAAGGTGATTTTACCGACCCCGCAGTAGCCAATGATGTGATGGCGCTCTGTAAAAAATTAGATAAAACACCCGTGCTTTGCAAAGATGCTCCCGGATTTATTGTAAACAGGGTTGCCCGTCATTTTTATCTGGAAGCAATGAAGTTGGTAGAAGACGGGGTAGCCAGCAAAGAACAGGTAGATGCCGCTATTGAAAATGCCGGTTTTAAAATGGGCCCCTTTAAATTAATGGATCTAATTGGGATGGATGTTAACCTAGCTGTTTCCACATCGCTGTATGAAGCATTTGACCATGCCATCCGTTTTAAACCTTCACGGCTGCAAATTGAAAAAGTAAACAAAGGTGAACTTGGCCGAAAAACAGGCAAAGGATTTTATGAATACCAACAATAACAGCCATCGGTAAAAATATACACATGATTTTAGTAACAGGAGGGTCGGGATTATTGGGAAATGAATTGATCAAAACATTGTTGTTACAAGGGCATATTGTAAAGGCGATTGTAAACAAAACCCCCTTGCAAATACCTGAAAGGGAGAACCTGCAACAAGTAACCTGCAGCTTATTAGATATAGTAAAGCTTGAAGAAGTAATGGAGGGGGTAAAAAGGGTTTACCACTGTGCGGGGTTGGTTTCCTTTAATAAAAAAGACAAACATCGACTCTACCAGATCAATGTAGAGGGCACAGCCAATTTGGTGAATGTTGCATTGGGCGCAGGGGTACAAAAATTTTTGTATGTGAGTTCGGTGGCCGCATTGGGTCGTATTCGGGAGAATGAAATTATTCACGAAAAAATGCAATGGACGCCCGAAACCAGCAACAGCAAATATGGGGAAAGCAAGTATTTGGGCGAGATGGAAGTGTGGAGAGCACAAGCAGAAGGGTTGCCAACCGTAATTGTAAACCCCAGCATCATTTTAGGTGCTGGCGATTGGAATGATGGAAGTACTGCTATTTTTAAAAACGTGTATGATGAATTTCCATGGTATGCTACCGGCACAACCGGATATGTAGATGTGCGGGATTTGGTACGTGCCATGCTGTTGCTCATGGATAGCAACATTACTGCAGAACGTTTTATTATTAGTGGACACAACACTTCTTACCAATATGTTTTTAATGCCATTGCTGATGCATTCAACAAAAAACGACCGCATAAAATGGTGACCCCTTTTTTAGCAGCATTGGTGAGTAAATGGGAGTCCATTAAAACCATGTTTACAGGTAAGCCTGCACTGGTTACCCAAGAAACGGCCGCAACGGCATTGGCCAAAGTACAATTTAACAACAGCAAATTGCTGCAGCAGTTCCCCTCTTTTTCATACACGCCCCTTTTAACTACCATTCAGGAAACTTGTGCGGCATTGCAACAAAAGCTTAACAGGTAAAATTGTATTTTCGACACTCATTATAAAAGCAACCCTCTTTGATCTATGAAAAAATTAATCAGTCTTTTAACCCTTTCCCTTTTAATGTATGTGGCTTATGCTCAATCTTACTACACCGTTTATGGTAAAGTAATCAGCGCCCTTACAAAACAACCATTACAAGGCGCTTCTGTATTTGCACAAAATACAACGCTAGGTACTGTTACCGACGCAGAAGGAAACTTTAAACTATCAGTGCCAGAAGGCGGCTACACTTTGGTGATCACTTTTACAGGGTACAACTCAGAAACAAAAAGAATCAGCAATGCCGATGCCATCGATAGAAGCATCGTGTATGAAATGACAGAGAAACAAAAAGAAATGGAAGAAGTTTCAGTAGTGGCTACTGCTGAAGTAAAAGACGGATGGGATAAATACGGTCAGTTTTTCATCGAAAAATTCATTGGACAATCAACCAACAGTGCCCGTTGTGAGCTTAAAAACAAAGAGGCGCTCAAGTTTTATTTTTATAAAAGAAAAAATAAATTGAAAGTGGTGGCCACGGAGCCCCTGCTCATAGAAAATGCATCACTTGGTTACAACATTCGATACAGTTTAGATTCGTTTATTCACGAATACAACTCAGAAGTAAGTTTATATATCGGCTATCCTTTGTTTGAAGAAAAAATTCCAGACAACAACGATCAATATACAGAATGGATGCGAGCAAGGGTGGTTGCATACAAGGGTTCTACGCTTCATTTTATGAGAAGTGCTTATAACAAAACTTTACAGCAGGAAGGTTTTCAGATACAGTTTTTGGTTACAGAAAATGGAATAGAAAAAGCGCTGCCCGTAAAAAAGTTTTACGACGCTTTGCAGTATAGCAAAGATGATAGTACCGCCTTGGTAGAGTTGTTACCTCTTCAAAAAAGAGTAGGTATTTTATACATCAACGAAAAACCTGAACCTGGTTTTGGAGTGCTGTTTCCGAATGAGCCCGTAGACTTTCAATTTTCAATCGTAGGATTTTTGCCAGAAGAAGGGATTGGCATAGAAAGCAACGGCTATTACTTCGATCAAAATGATTTGTCTATCAGTGGCTACTGGACATGGGAGCGCATTGCAGACCAGTTACCTTATAATTATCGACCGGTTATGGAGTAAAAAAACGGCGCTTATCGAGCGCCGTTTTTTTATTGTTTTTTATTCATTACTTTTTCCCAGAGTTGTGGGATGCGTTTCATCCATACCAATTCTCTCTTTACTATAGATGCTTCTTGTGCTGGTACACCCCAATAAATTTTGTTTCCTTCTAAATCGCTCACTACGCCTGTTCTGCCGAGCAACACCGCGTTTTTTCCGATCGTGAGTGTTTTGTTTACAATTACACCGCCCCAGATGGTTACGCCATCTTCGATGTTTACCACACCAGCTATTACCACGTTGGCGGCAATTAAACAGTTTTTGCCAATCACCGTGTCGTGACCCACATGAATGAGGTTGTCCATTTTTGTTCCACTGCCAATGATGGTATCATGACTTACCCCTCTATCGATGGTGCAATTGGATCCTATTTCTGCAAAATCTTCTATGACCACACGGCCACAACTGGGCATTTTTTTAAACCAGATATCTCTGTCTTTTTTTCCATTGTAGTAAAAAGCATCGCTGCCAATTACGGTACCTGCTTGTATCACTACATTATTGCCAATTACACAATGATCTAAAATGGTAACGTTGGGATGAATGATACAATTTTCTCCAATACTTACCTGGTGACCAATAAATGCTGAAGGATATACATAACTGCCTTCCCCAATGCTGGCAGTAGCGCTTATCTGCTGTAAAGCGGGTTGAAAGGGCCGGAAGTGTTGAACGATGGTACAGTAAGCTTCAAAAGGGTTATCAGTAACCAACAAAGCTTTGCCTTCCGGCACGGTTGTTTCTTTATTGATGATGATAAAACTTGCATCACTATTGATGCATTTGTCGTAATATTTTGAATGATCTACAAATACCAAATCACCTTTTTCTACTTTGTGAAGTTCGTTGATGCCGGTGGCAAAACCAGCACTATTGCCAACCAATGTTGCCCGAATTAAATCGGCGATCCATTGCACGGAGACCGGAGAAGGAAACTGCATATTTTTATTATTTTATTCAAAGGTAGGATGCTTTGTGTTGCTTCGTGAAAGCTGTTCTAACTATTTGTAAAAATTCACATGAACATTCTTTTTCTTATTATACTTACAGTTAAAAGGAGGGGTAGGCGTTTTATGCAGGAATGAACAAATAAAGATGCTGTCAATTTGTTTTTTAAATCAGTTACAGCAATATCCTGCAACAAATAAATGTTTTGAAATCAGTGTATTTTAAAATAGAAACAGCATCGTAAAATGTACTTGTTGAAATTTAAAAACTAGCAATGCATTACAAACAATTTGAAACGAACTCGATAATATTTTAATTTTTATTTACACTGTCCATCAAAAATAATAGGCGCTTATGTTGATTGATTCTTTTTGAAAAGCACTTAAAAAATAGATTTTCGCGCTTTTTGTCAAAAAAAAGTTGTCATGTTTTGTACCACAAATTCCTAAAAAAATGTAGAGGCGCTTCCCCCTTTTTATGATAAAAGATTGGCAATAAAAAATAAATGGTATAAAAATTGAATCGCTGTAACATCAGTAAACATCAAGCTTTCAGCAGCTATCGATTTTTAATTTATTTTTTCTCATCTTCAACACAACTCTTTTTATGCAGCAGTAATCGTGTAAAAACAACCGCCCTTATCCACAGCGATATAAAAAATGTGCATAAAATAATGCAACATTATTTTTTGGATAGCAAAATTTATTTTTAATATTGTGCAAGGGAATTTGGTTCCCGGTACTTACTAACCCATAATTATATAAGAGCCCGGCATCGTTGCTGGGTTTTTTCTTTTATTTTGTTACCGGTTTTTCATTCCTCCATCCTTCTTTGATACGCTTTTCATTTTCGAGTTAAATACATGCGCTGCTAAATAATCATTTATCTTGCATCAAAATAAAACAGCGATGTTAAAATCAATGACAGGCTTTGGAAGGGCAGAGCAAACGGTAGGCGAAAAAACTTTTCTGGTAGAAATAAAAGCACTCAACGGAAAGCAGTTTGAACTTCAATTGAAACTTCCTCCATTGTTGCGTCCATACGAATTTGAAATTCGCAGTATGTTGCAAGATCAACTTACCCGCGGTACCATCGATTGTTATGTGAACATTAAACAAAATGGCACCACCAAACCTGTTGTGATCAACACAGATCTTATTAAAGCATATTACAATCAAATTGATACCCTTGCAAAAGAATTGATGATCGACACCAATTCGGTACTAAGTGCATTGCTTCGTTTACCCGAAGTAGTTACTCCGGCTCTAGATGTATTAAGCGATGATGATTTTAAAGAATTCAGCAAAGTGTTGCAAACCGCCATGAAAGAACTCAATGGTCATCGGATAGAAGAAGGGGCTTCTTTGGAAAAGGATCTGCTTACCAGAATAGATCATATAAAAGAACAGGAAGAAAATATCTTGGAACTAGAGCCGGCCAGAAAAGTAAAAATAAAAGAAGAAATCAACCAGTTGTTAGAAACACATGTTGGTAAAGAAAACATAGACGGTAATAGATTAGAGCAGGAGTTGATTTACTATATGGAGAAAATTGACATCCACGAAGAACAAATTCGTTTAAGACAGCACTGCGAATACTTCAAAGAAATTATGGCAGGCCCAGAAGAAGGAAAGGGAAAAAAATTATCATTCTTATTGCAGGAAATTGGAAGAGAGATCAATACCACTGGTAGCAAGGCTTATGATGCTGGCATACAAAAATGTGTGGTTCGCATGAAAGACGAATTAGAAAAAGCAAAAGAGCAGGTATTAAATGTTTTGTAAATTGCAGTAACCAACATCAATATTAAAGTGAACAACAAACTTTACTTCTTTCCATTTATATTTTTATCTATTTGTTTATTACTCTTTTTTGCTTCTTGCAAACAAATAGACCTTTTCGAAAAAAATACCCCCATTCCTTCATATGAATGGGAGAATAATTTTGCAGCCACCGGCACTTTCAACATCAGCGATACCACTTCGACCTATAACATCTATATTGTGCTCCGGCACACTGACGCATATGCATACAATAATATATGGCTCAACATAGGCTTACAATCGCCGGGAGATACTTTGTTTTTCCAAAAAGTAGATCTTTTACTGGGCAGTGACGCCACTGGTTGGGAAGGTACGGGCATGAACGATATTTGGGAAGTGAGAAAACTTTTAAACGGTCAGCCTCGGCGTTTCCGTAAAACAGGTATCTACCAATTCAGTATCTATCAAATCATGCGCGATGCTCCTCTTAAAAATGTGATGAGTGTAGGTTTGAGGGTTGAAAAAGCACAATAACGTTAAAAGAATATAACAATATTTATAACATATATTTACTTTTAATGCGTTATTACTGAACAAATAATTTATTTTGCGTATCATTTTAAAAAGAAAAGCTTCATTCAAAGAAATAAAAGCATACCCCGTGGCTAAAAAATTCTTATCTCTCTTATTTGTTACCACTCTTTTTATGAAGGTAACCATGGCACAATCTGAAGGATATGTGCAACAGGGAGAATTTGGGATAACTGTAGGTGCTGCTCATTATTTCGGCGACATTAATACAAGGGCTTCCATTAGCAGGCCTAAACCTGCACTGGGTTTATTTTTTCGCAAACAATTTGGTAATTATGTAGGGTTACGAATTGCCGGTCACTATGCCCAGCTTGGTTACAGCGATATTTACAGTAAAAACAAATACCAACAGCGTAGGAACCTCAGCTTCAATACCAACATTTGGGAAATAGCGGCAATGGGTGATTTTAACTTCTTTAAGTTTCAGCCAAACGATCCTAGGTATTTGTTTACCCCATATGTTACGCTTGGTCTGGGTGTTTTCAATTACGACCCCTACGCATACCTCAATAATAAAAAACAATTCCTCCGCCCATTGGGCACCGAAGGTCAAACCGTTGGTTACCAGGGAAGAAAGCAATACAGCACCATGGCAGTTTGTATTCCATTTGGCGCGGGTATCAAATACAATATATCTCCAAACTTCAACCTGTCGTTCGAAATAAGCCATCGCTACAGCTTCACAGATTATCTTGATGACGTGAGCACCACTTTCATTGGCGCCAATAATTTTCCCGGTTCTGGCAATGGACCAACCGCATTGTTATTGCAAGACAGAAGCTATGAAATAGATCCCAACTTCATTATTGGAATAGAAGGCAGGCAAAGAGGAAACAGCAAACAAAAAGACCAATACATGATTGTGGAACTTGGTTTGTCGTTCAATATCAGCTCATATCGCTGTCCTTCAACCAACTAAATACTTTTCATCCGCTCAAAAAATTGCCCACTAACCACTAGATGCCCAACAATAATAGTAGACAACTATTATATTACCTAAATTTTACTACTTTTGCGCCCAAAGTTAGGCACAGGACAGGGCCTGATTGTTGAGTTTATTAAACATATGAGTTTACTTCAAAGTATAGACGGTACACATCTGCCCAAACATATTGCCATCATTATGGATGGGAATGGGCGTTGGGCACAGGAAAAAGGGGAAGATCGTCTTTTTGGCCATTTACACGGTGTAGAAAGCGTTCGAGACGTAGTAGAAGGTGCTGCAGAATTGGGTATACAATATTTGACACTGTATGCATTCAGCACCGAAAACTGGAACCGCCCAGAATATGAAGTAGCCGGTTTGATGGAACTTCTCGTAGACACCATTAAAAATGAAGTACCCACACTCAACAAAAACAACATTCGCCTACATGTTATTGGAGATGTAAATATGTTGCCTGCAAACGCTAGTAAAGAACTGTCGGAGGCGCTGAACGAAACGGCTTCTAACACAGGCCTTCATCTTATAATGGCGTTGAGTTATAGCAGCAGATGGGAAATGGCCAACGCTGTTAAAAGCATAGCAACCGCAGTAAAAAACAACCAGCTTCAACCAGAAGATATTACGCAGGATACTTTACAAAAATATTTGACTACCAGTGCTTTCCCCGATCCAGAACTCATGATCAGAACGAGCGGTGAACATAGAATCAGCAACTTTTTATTGTACCAATTGGCTTATGCCGAATTGTACTTTACCAACACCCGCTGGCCAGATTTCAGAAAAGAAAATTTTTATGAAGCTATTGTTGACTACCAAAACCGGGAGAGGAGATTTGGGAAAACCGGTGAACAAATTAAATCGGAAGGAACAAAACCTGAGTGAACAAAGGCTTGCTCTCAGGATTTAGGAGGAGGTTAACATATAGTAATCAATAATGGGCTTAATTTGCCCTTCGATAAAAAATAATTGATGCAAAGGATTTACCAGAACTTAGTACTTATTGCTGCTTTTTTAATTACTACTCACTCGGCAACTGCTCAAATACCTGATACTACTGCACCAGTGTCTGTAGATCCTGCATTACTAGAAATCTTCAACGCTAAATTTCCCAAAGAATATACCATTGGTGGTATTACCGTAACAGGTTCCAAGGCTTTTGATGCAAACCTGATCATCTCTATTTCTGGACTGGCTGTAGGAGACAAAGTACAATTACCCGGCACCGATGCATTTGGAAAAGCCATTTCTAAACTCTGGAAACAAAGTCTGGTTTCTAACGTAGAAGTAAATATCACCAAACTGGTGGGCAACGAAATTTTTGTAGAATTGAATATTACGGAAAGGCCCCGTCTGTCGAATTTTAAATTTGTTGGGATTAAAAAATCTGAGAAAGACGACTTAGCGGGTAAAATTGGGTTCTCCCCAGACAGGGTGCTCACTGAAAATGCAAAAATTAGTGCCGTTGAAGTAATTGAAAAATTCTACTTCGGAAAAGGTTACCGCAATGTTTCTATTGAAATGAAGGAAGAGGTAGTAACAACGGCCAACAACGCCATTTTTATCACTTTTTACATTAACAAGGGTAAAAAAGTAAAAGTTAATTCTGTCAATTTTGCCGACAACTTTACGCAGGACGACCAGAACCTGAAAAAACAAATGAAGGGAACAAAGGAAATGAGCAAAGTTACCCTTTACCCCCAAGAAGTGGTGAGCCCCTTCGAAAATGAAGACTCTATTAAAACAGATCGCTTCAATGATTACTTGAACGATGTAGGCTACATGTCTCCCACTAAAACAAAATCTGCCTTAGAACCTTACGTTAACCTCAAACTATTTAGTTCCTCTAAGTTCAATGAAACAAAATACCAGGAAGACAAAGAGCGCATTTTAAATTATTACAATAGCCGCGGTTACAGAGATGCACAGATCGTGAAAGACACATTGTTTTACGATTCTACCGGTAATTTAAATGTAGAGATAAAGGTTAATGAAGGCCGTAAATATTATTTTGGAAACATGGTTTGGAAAGGAAACACCAAATATCCCGATTCTATTCTCAACCTGATTCTGGCTATCAAAAAAGGAGATACTTACAACTTAGAAACCCTCAGCAAACGTTTGGGCAAACAATTAACAGCCGAAGGGGGCGATATTGGTAGTTTGTACATGGATGATGGTTATCTTTTCTTCCGGGTTGAACCCATTGAAACAGCGGTGTACAATGATACCATCGATTTCGAAATTCGCATGACGGAAGGGCCGCAAGCCACTTATGGAAATATTACCGTTTCTGGAAATGACAAAACAAAAGATTATGTAGTTCTGCGCGAACTAAGAACCATTCCTGGTGAAAAGTTTAGCAGGGCAGACATCATACGTACACAACGTGAATTATCGCAGTTGGGCTTCTTTAACCCCGAAACCATCAACCCCAATGTTGTTCCGAACCAGGAAAATGGAACGGTAGATATCAATTGGCAGGTAGAAGAAAGATCCGCGGATCAGTTAGAATTGTCTGCAGGTTTTGGTGGTGGCATTGGTTTAACAGGTACACTGGGCGTAACTTTTAATAACTTCTCCTTAAAAAATATAGGTAAAAAATCGAGTTGGGATCCATTGCCAGGCGGTGACGGCCAGAAGTTGAGTGCTAGAATTCAATCGAATGGTAGAGCATATCGTTCTTACAATTTGACTTTTACCGAACCATGGCTGGGCGGTAAAAAAAGAAACTCATTTTCTGTTAACATCTACAACACCAAATTCGCCAATTCATTTGACCCGTATACAGGGCAATTTTGTAGGGTGTGTGGGGATACCTCTTATGTGAAGACGACAGGTTTTGGTATTTCGTTGGGTAAACAATTGAAGTGGCCAGATGATTATTTCAACCTTATTTACTCCTTCAACATTCAGAAATACCAACTTAAAAATTACGACAGAATTTTCGAAGGTATCAGTAATGGACCTTCAACCAACATTAGTTTAAAGTTTACCTTGTTAAGAAACTCTGCAGGGCCTAATCCCATCTTCCCAACCAGTGGTTCTAACTTCTTGTTTAGCGGACAGTTCACATTGCCTTACTCGCTCTTGGGTATTACAAAAGTTGGAGAGAATCCATACAGGCTTCCTGAGTTCCACAAATGGCGAATGAATGCAGAATGGTTTGTGCCTATTGGCCGTGCAAGGGGAGCAGACAAAAACAAGCAATTCATCTTGCGTGCATCAGCTAAATATGGTTTCATTGGAAGGTACAATCAAAATTTGGAGATCTCTCCATTTGAAAGATTCCAAGTGGGTGATGCAGGTTTGAGTAACACACAAGCGTTGCTTGGTTACGATATCATTGCACACAGAGGCTATCCAATTTATAGCAGTTCAAACCCTAAAGTGAACCCCGAAGGTATTCAGCCAACAGAGTTCTTTACTATATTTAACAAATACACGGTTGAGATGCGTTATCCGTTTAGCACCGGTGCCAGCAGCACCATTTACGGCTTAACATTTTTTGAAGCAGCTAATGGTTGGTACGATTTCAAGGACTACAATCCATTTAAATTGCGCCGTTCAGTAGGGGTAGGGATGCGTTTCTTTCTTCCAATGTTTGGTTTGCTCGGATTTGACTACGGTATTGGGTTAGATCGTTATACCCCGTTTAGTGGAATTAAGGGGGCAGCTAAGTTTACCTTTATGCTGGGTCAGGAACCAGAATAATGATTTAACGCCATCTTGTGCATCCTTTAAAAATATTATTGGTTTATTTGTAAAAAATCAAACAATGAAAACATTTTTATTTGCAGTCATTTTATCTCTTACGGTAGTAACCGTAAATGCACAACGTTATGCAGTTATAGACTCTAAATACATTTTAGGGAAAATGACAGATTATACAGAAGCCCAAAAAAAGCTGGATGAGTTCAGTGCTTTGTGGCAACAGGAGCTAGACCAAAAACAAGCTGCTGTAGACAAAATGTACCGCGAGTACGATGCTGAGCAGGTAATGCTACCCGATAATTTGAAGAAAAAAAGAGAAGATGAACTTTATAACAAAGAAAAAGAGCTGAGAGATCTTCAAAGAAAACGTTTTGGTTTTGAAGGCGACCTTTTTAAAAAAAGACAAGAACTCATTAAACCCATTCAGGACAGAGTTTACAACGCCGTTCAAAAATTAGCGATCGACAAACAATATGATTTCATATTAGACAAAAGTGAAGGAATTACCGTTATATTTGCCGACCCAAAACTGGATAAGAGCGATGATGTGCTCAAAAATCTGGGTGTTAAATAATTGATGAGAACGGAAATTCATGCAGCATGGTTTGTGTAAAACAGGCCCCTTGATTATCAACAAATTGTAAAATTAAATCAGTCAAAAAAACAAGTAAAGAAATGAAAAAATTGATCGTAGCGGGTATGATGGTCTTAGGAGTATTTACCGCAACTGCGCAACAAAAAATTGGGTACGTAAATACCGATGAGTTGATCGGAATTATGCCGGAAGCTGAAAAGGCTGATGTTGAATTAAAAGATTTTCAAACCGCCCTTGGACAACAAGGCCAGGATATGATGAAAGAACTTACAGCAAAAGACAGCATTTTCGTAAAGGATTCAGCTAAGTTGTCTCCAAGTATGAAAGAAATCAAAAGAAAAGAATTGATTGAATTATATCAAAGAGTTCAAGGATGGCAAACACAAGCCCAGGAATTGTATCAACAAGAAGCACAAAAGAAAATTGCTCCTATCAGAGACAAAGCAATGGATGCCATCAGAGTAGTTGCCAAAGAAAACGGCTATTCTTATATCTTGGATATCAACGCCATCATCGTAGCACCTCCTGGTGACGATGTTTTGCCTTTGGTAAAAAAGAAATTGGGTATCAAAGATGCACCTGCAAAGCCAGCTATGAAGTAATACCTGTTAAATATATCTTTTTCAAAGCCTCTCGTAGTTACGGGAGGCTTTGTACATTTACAAATATGAACAAACAACCCATTGCAGTGTTCGACAGTGGTTATGGCGGGCTCACCGTATTGAGATCTATTGTGGCAGCGCTACCTCAATATGATTACCTTTACATGGGCGACAATGCCCGGGCACCTTATGGCCCACGCAGTTTTGAGCAGGTGTATCAGTACACGCTTCAAGCAGTAGAATGGTTTTTTGCACAAGGATGTGAGTTGGTGATATTGGCCTGTAACACCGCTTCAGCCAAGGCATTGAGAACGATTCAGCAAAATGATTTGGTAAACCTAGGGCCGCACAAAAGGGTGTTGGGTGTAATACGACCTACGGCAGAAGTGATTGGCCAATTTAGCAAAAAGGGGAATGTGGGTGTGTTGGGCACAAAGGGTACCGTGATGTCGGGCTCTTATGAAATGGAGATCGGAAAATTTTTCCCCCAAACAACAGTTACCCAAGAAGCCTGCCCCATGTGGGTTCCACTCATTGAAAACAATGAATACGAATCGGCAGGGGCCGATTATTTCGTGCAACAACACATACAGCAATTGTTGAAGAAAGACGCCAATACCGACTGTATACTGCTGGCATGTACGCATTATCCACTGTTAATGAATAAGATACTACAATTTGTTCCGCCGCATATTAAAGTAATAAACCAAGGGGCCATTGTGGCCACTAGTCTCGCAGATTACCTGCAGCGTCATCCGGAAATGGAAGAGCGTTGTAGTAAAAATGCACAGATTCGCTTCTATACCACTGGCGATCCTACAGATTTTGATGAACACGGTAGCCGTTTTTTTGGCAATCCAGTGCAGTCGGCCTCTTGCAGCCTGTTATAAACAGCTAAAAATTTTTCAAAATTTCTTTAATCACACTTCAACATTCATTAAATTCCCCTACCTTTGCCGTCCTTTCACAAGAAGCAGGGATGGTGCCCAGCTTATGAAATAACGAAACAATATTTTGTAAAGGGAAAAATTTAAAAAAATGCCAGGAAAAAAAAGGACATACCAACCGCACACACGTCGCAGAAAATCAGTTCACGGCTTCCGTGAAAGAATGAGTACCGCAAATGGCCGTAAGGTATTGGCAAGTCGCAGAGCAAAAGGACGTCATAAGCTGACTGTTTCTGACGAACATGGTTCAAAAAAATAATACTGCATTAAAAGCCATGTGCTTTTAAGAGAAACATTATATTAGCTTCCGTGATTACGGGAGCTTTTTTAATTATAAGGATTGGAGCAAACACAACGATATTTTTACCGCAAAGAGCACAAACTCAAAAGTAGGAAACTGATTCAGGAACTTTTCGTAAAAGGAAAGGGCTTCTCCGTTTATCCCATCAAAGTAGTATGGCTGCCCAGCAACCACTTGGCTAATTTGCAAGCAGGCGTTGGGGTAAGCAGCAGGTACTTTAAAAAAGCAGTAGACAGAAACCGTATTAAAAGGTTGATGAGGGAAGCATATCGGTTGCAAAAAACGCCACTACAACAGCTGTTAGATAGTAACAACGACCAGCAGCTGTCTGTATTTTTTTTGTACAATGGAAGAGAACTGCCCAACCATAGCACCATAATGGGTAAAATGAAAGTCGCCTTAACAAGGCTTGAGAAATACTGCCATGGAGACACTGAAAAAAATGCTTAGTTTTCCTTTTATCTTTTTGATAAAAGTTTACCAGTGGGGTGTTTCCCCATTGTTGGGTCCGAAGTGCCGGTTCACTCCCACTTGCTCTCAATACGGGTTGGAAGCTTTGCAGAAATACGGTCCCATCAAAGGCATTTGGCTTACCATTAAAAGAGTGTTGCGTTGCAATCCCTGGGGTGGGCACGGGCACGATCCATTGCCTTGAGATGGAAGCTAGTTAGAATGTGAGCAGCTAACAACAATAATAGTGCTGCTGCCGCCTCTCTTTCAGCGAGCGGCATGTGTTTATTTTGGAGTAGAATAGGTTGAGAAGTATAATTCCCCGTTGGCTGAAAGCCAGACGGGGGCAGCTACCTCTTTTAATTTTATTGGAACCATGCTTTAATAAAAGTCTGCTGCCGCCGCCTCGCTTTCAGCGAGCGGCATGTGTTTATTTTGGAGTAGAATAGGTTAAGAAGAATGATTCCCCGTTGGCTGAAAGCCAGACGGGGGCGGCTATCTCTTTTAATTTTATTGGAACCATGCTTTAATAAAAGTCTGCCGCCGCCGCCTCGCTTTCAGCGAGTGGCATGTGTTTATTTTGGAGTAGAATAGGTTAAGAAGAATGATTCCCCGTTGGCTGAAAGCCAGACGGGGGAGGTTACCATCTTCATTTTATAGGAACTGGTCACCATCCAACAATATTCCTGCAATTTTGTTGTAATCTTTAACATCTAACCATTGTAACAATATCGTAAGTAGTTGTAAATTGTAAGATCATGAAAATATTTAATTGTACAGTGGTTTGTCTGGCGGTGGTTTTCAGCGCCTGCGCCCAAAACAACAGCTCAAATGTGCCAGCCAGTAAACCGGCCCCACCAACCTCCACTTCTAAAAAAGCGAATCCCATGACATGGAATCCATTGACGCCTGAAGAAACCAGGATCATAGTAAACAAAGGAACAGAGTATCCCGGTACAGGCGAGTTACTAAAAAACAAAGAGAAAGGTACCTATGTATGTCGCCGCTGCGATGCGCCCTTGTATAAGTCGGACTCTAAATTTGAATCTAACTGCGGATGGCCAAGTTTTGATGACGAAATCAAAGGCGCCGTAAAAAGAATTTCAGATCCAGATGGTATGCGCACAGAAATTGTTTGTGCCAATTGTGATGGACACTTGGGACACGTATTTTTAGGCGAAGGATTTACATCAAAAAATACCCGCCATTGTGTGAACTCTGTTTCGATGAAATTTGTACCGGATAAAAAAGAGGAGTAAGATTTTCTTTTATCAGTGCTGCTCATTAGCACCTGTTGAAAAACGAAAAAAAAGCCGGGCCTAGCCCCGATTGAAGCGAAAAGGGTGGGAGGTACGATCCGCACTTGTAGCGGAAAGCGGGATACGAAAGATGAGTAATAAGAGGCAGCCGATGCTCCTAAAATAATCGCAATAAAAAGCCCGTCAAACATTGAGTTGACGGGCTTTTGCTTTGAATGATATGTATTATGCAGCTTCGAATCTTTCTGCTACTTTGGTCCAGTTTACTACATTCCAAAAAGCGGCTAAATAATCTGCACGCTTGTTTTGGTATTTCAAATAATAAGCGTGTTCCCAAACATCGGCACCCAAAATTGGTAAGCCTTTTACTTCGGCAACATCCATCAAAGGATTGTCTTGGTTAGGAGTTGAACTTACTTCCAGCTTGCCATCTTTTACAATCAACCATGCCCAGCCACTTCCGAAACGGGTCATGCCTGCATTGGCAAATTTTTCTTTGAATGCATCATAAGAACCAAAAACTTCGTTGATGGCATCCGCTAATTTTCCTGCAGGTGCGCCCCCTGCATTGGGTGCTAAACTTTCCCAGAAAAAAGTGTGGTTCCAATGTCCACCACCATTGTTGCGTACCGCAGGGCTAATGCTGCCAGCAGCTTTTACGAGGTCTTCGATAGATTTGGTTTCATTGTCGGTACCGGCAATAGCTTTGTTTAAATTGTCAACATAAGCCTGGTGGTGTTTGCCATGGTGAATTTGCATGGTCAATGTATCAATGTGTGGTTCCAATGCTTCGTGTGCGTAAGGTAAAGCTGCGAGTGTAAATGCCATGGTATGATTTTTAAATCGTGAATAATTATGATATGCAAATTTAAAGCCCAAAACTGGTAAATCGCTTTAATAAAATATAAACTTCTGAATTGGTAAAATGTTTGAGACATTTAACTTTAGCGCCGTGCTTTAAAAAAATCTTTCATGAGTTGTGCACATGATTCCGCCAAAACCCCGCCGGTGACGGTGGTTTTAGGGTGAAAGGGATTGTTGCCTGCGGTACATCGTCTGTAGCTGTTTTTATCATCAGACGCACCAAATACAATACGGTCAATTTTACTCCAATACAATGCCCCACTGCACATGAGGCAGGGTTCTACGGTTACAAATAAAGTAGCATCTGGCAGGTATTTGCTACCTAAAAAATTGTAAGCGGTAGTGAGCGCCAATATTTCTGCATGTGCAGTGCTATCATTGAGCAGTTCTACCTGGTTGTGTGCACGGGCAATGATGCGGTTGTTCATGACTACAATGGCACCAACAGGCACTTCTTCTTTATCATAAGCTAGCTGTGCTTCGTTCAATGCCAGCTGCATATATTGCTCATCAGTCATGATAAATGTTTTAACTTTAAACAAAAATAAGGTTATGCCCTCTCTGAACCAATTGCAAGCCATGCGCTCCTTTTTTGAATCAGGCTCCACACAGCCGGCCGAGTTCCGAAAATCCCAGCTGTTGAAGTTGAAACAGGCAGTGTTGGAATATGAAGAAGAAATTAATATTGCGCTCAAAACTGATCTCAACAAATCAGTAGAAGAAGCCTGGGTTACTGAAACGGGGTTTTTATTAACGGAGATCAACAACAGCATTAGGCAACTGGGCCAGTGGATGAAACCCAAAAGGGTTGGCACCAATCTATTGAACTTTCCTTCTACCAGCTTCGTATATCCGGAACCGTTGGGTGTGGTGCTGATAATTGGTCCTTGGAATTATCCCTTGCAATTGTTGCTTTCCCCTTTGGTGGGCGCTATTGCCGCTGGCAATTGTGTGGTATTAAAAGCCAGCGAATTTGCACCGGCTACCGCTTCTGTATTAAAAAAGATAGTGGCTTGTTTTTCAGAAAATTATGTGTTGTTCACTGACGAAGATGGCGCTCAGGTTATACCCGCTATGATGCAGTCATTTAGATTTGATCATGTTTTTTATACAGGCAGCACCATGGTGGGTAAAAAAATATATGAATTGGCAGCGCCAGAATTGGTACCGGTAACATTGGAATTGGGTGGTAAAAGCCCATGTGTAATAGAACAGGAAGTAGATGTAAAAGTGGCGGCTCGTCGCATTGTACAAATGAAATTTTCGAATGCCGGGCAAATGTGCGTGGCTCCAGATTATTTGTTAGTACACAACAGCAAAAAAGCAGCAATGGTTACTGCAATGAAGGAAGCTATAAAAAGTTTTTATGGGGCTGAACCTCTACAGAGTGCAGAGTTGTGTAAGATCATCAACCAAAAACAGTTTAATCGGCTTACCGGCTATTTGCGCAATGCAGATGTTGTTGTAGGTGGCCAGTATGATGCTACAACTTTGCAAATAGCACCCACGTTGTTACAGAACGTTTCGATAACAGACGCGGTGATGCAAGAGGAAATATTTGGACCCATTTTACCCATATTTGGTTTTGATAATAAAGCGGAAGCCTTGGCCATTATTGCCCCTCACAAAAACCCTTTGGCGTTTTATGTGTTTACCAGTAACAATACGGTAGCTGAACAATGGCTCAAAGCAGTACCTTCGGGCGGGGCATGCATCAACAATGCAGCCTTGCACGTTACCAATCACCACCTGCCTTTTGGTGGGCGAGGGTACAGCGGCACCGGTAGCTACCACGGCAGGTTCAGCTTTAATACGTTTAGCCATGCCAAGGCGGTACTTAAATCGCCACAATGGTTTGACCCAGCAGCCAAGTATCCACCCATGACTGGTAAATTGAAATTATTAAAATGGTTTATCAAATAAAAACATGACATTCAAACAACAATTTTTACGACAGCTTTATCCTGTATTTGCGAAGCTTAACAAAGCGTTGGGCAAAGGAGGAAAAGTATTAACAGCTCACCAAATGGCCAATACATCATTCTACGAACTCCATGCAACACTCAACAACGGAGGCGAATTAGACTTTGCTTCTCTAAAAAATAAAAAAGTATTGATCGTGAACACGGCATCTGAATGCGGCTATACCGCTCAATACGAAGGCCTGCAGGCTTTACAAGAAAAGTTCGATAACAAACTGGTGGTACTCGGTTTTCCGGCCAATGATTTTGGTGCGCAGGAAAAAGGAACAGACGAAGCCATTGAACAGTTTTGCAAAGTGAATTTTGACGTAAGTTTCCCCTTGGTAAAAAAATCAACGGTCATCAAAGCCCCCACCCAACATCCGGTGTACCAATGGCTGACACAGGAAAACAAAAACGGTTGGAATGAATTTGTACCCAATTGGAATTTTTGCAAATACCTCATTGATGAAAAGGGCGACCTTACGCACGTGTTTGAATCGGGCATAGAACCGATGGGCAAAGAAATGCAAGCGGCGTTGGAAGAAGGATAAAATAGATTATAAATTTTTTACAACTTGTTTACAAAAGCCAGTATAGAAACTTATTTTTTAGCTGAAAAAAATGCCCAGCTCATTTGTTTGCTGTTGGGTGCGGCTGCTTTGGTATTTGCTGCCCTATTTTTCTTTTATTATAAAACAGATAAAACAAAAGGGGCTGCCATTTTTTTATTGGTGTTGGGTATCTTTTTTAGCATCGTTGGTTTTATAGGGTATCAACAAAACGATGCACTTCGCTTGCAACAGCTGTATGCGTTTGACATGAACCCAAGTTCACTTAAAAGCAAAGCAGCACCAAGGGTGCAACAATACCTTCGGATTATTGCTAACCTCCATACGCTCGGTTTTGTGTTGGGCCTGTTGGGTTTGGTCGTTTACCTTTTTACAAGGTTCAAAAAAACAGCAGCTGTTTGGCAGGGGGCTGCATTGGCTACCTTCGTAATGGCTTGTATCATGGCGGGTTTGAGTTACCTCAGTTACGATAGGACCCACCATTACTTGGAAGCATTACAAACTTTTACGGCAACTTTTTAACTGTAGAAATTACAATGGGCAGTTTTGATGGTAGTTGATGATCTCTATCGGCGCTCTTTCAAATTCATAATCTTTGTAATGTTCGGTGATTTCATCCAACACCTCGTTGATAGATGCCTCGTCTGGTAAGGTTACCAATCTTAGTCTAAAATCTTTAATGCCGGGCAACCCCTTCAAATAGTTGGTATAGTGCCTGCGCATTTCAAAAATGCCCACTTTGGGGCCTTTCCATTCTAATGATTTGTGCAAATGGGTTTTGCATACTTCAATTCGCTCCTCTAAAGTAGGCGCTGGAAGGTTTGTTTGGGTTTGCAGGTAATGTTTTATTTCGCGGAAAATCCAAGGATAACCAATGGCGGCACGGCCAATCATAATGCCATCTACACCATACCTGTTTTTATATTCGTAAGCTTTTTGACCACCATCGATGTCGCCATTTCCAAAAATGGGAATTTGCATGCGAGGGTTGTTTTTCACTTCGCCAATCAGGGTCCAATCTGCTTCCCCTTTGTACAATTGACTTCTGGTACGGCCATGAATGGCCAATCCAGCTACACCAATATCCTGAAGCCTTTCAGCTACTTCTACAATGTTTTTACTGCTGTCGTCCCAGCCCAGTCTTGTTTTAACGGTTACCGGTAAACTGGTGCTTTTAATAACGGCTTGGGTTAACCGAATCATGAGGTCGATGTCTTTTAACACACCTGCTCCAGCCCCTTTGCTCACTACTTTTTTTACAGGGCAACCAAAATTAATGTCTACCAAATCGGGGTTTACCGTTTCGCAAATTTTGGCACTCATGGCCATGGCGTCTTCATCGCCGCCAAAAATTTGTATGCCGAAAGGGCGTTCCTCTTCAGTAAAATCGAGCTTGGCCTTGCTTTTAATGGCATCTCTGATGAGGCCTTCGCTGCTGATGAACTCACTGTACATGAGGTCGGCACCGTTGGTTTTGCACACTGCACGGAAGGGCGGATCGCTCACGTCTTCCATGGGCGCCAATAAAATGGGAAATTCTGGTAGTGTTATGTTGCCAATTTTGGGCATATCTATTTGTATATTGCGGAGGCAAATTTACAACTAATAGCGGTAGCGTATGCAATACACAACAATTAAAGGTTATTCTGGCCTTGGGGCCTTTTTAACTTTGTTTCTATTCTTGTTAGCTGGGGTCTTTTTAGGTTTTGTTGTTCAAGTAGTTATTGGGTTTCAAATGGTGCCCTCCGGTACCTCCTTAAATGCATTGCCCAATGAATTGTTGAAGGGTATGAAAGATCCTAAAAACCTAGGATTGGTAAGAGCACTGCAGGTAATGGGTACTTTAACGATGCTGTTTATTCCGGCCATTTTATACAATTTGGTGGTAAACGGGAAAAATTGGTTTTGGTTGGGTTTTAATAAACACATTACTGTAACACAAATAGCTATTGGATTTGGCTTAATATTTATGGCCAATGTTTTAGCCGCGCCGTTGGCAGATTTGAGCAAATTAGTGGTGTCCAATTTTGGAGAATTAGACGCGGTAGCAAAAAAAATGGAAGCAGATTACAACGAACAAGTGATACTGTTGAGCAACCTCCGAAACTGGGGCGATTGGGCACTGGCCCTTTTGATCATGGCGTTTTTTCCAGCTGTATTTGAAGAAGTTTTTTTCAGAGGGGCTATGCAAAATTTGTTTGAAAAATGGTGG
>JBIIPY010000008.1:0-52410 GCA_044342365.1 Ferruginibacter sp.
GCCTGGTTTTGTAGAACAAGTGATCAATGGAAGAACTGCGGAATTAGACACCATCGAAGACGCCATGGAAGCGGCTGCCAGCGAATTGTATGAAAGCGGCACCGTGGCAGTAGGCGATATTTGTAATACCACACATTCTATCCGGCTCAAACTAAATAGCCCTTTGTACTGGTACAATTTTATTGAAGTGAGTGGATTTGTAGATGCCAATGCCCGCCTCAGATTGGGCACATCACAAGCCGTGTTGGATGTGTTTAAAGCTGCCGGTTTTGAAAACAACAGCAGTCTGGCACCACATGCGCCTTACTCAGTTTCAAGAACCCTGTTTCAGTTGATCAATGAAAGAACAGCGGGCAAGATCATCAGCATTCACAACCAGGAAACCGCAGCCGAAAACGAATTGTATGAAAGCGGAACAGGTGGTTTTTTAGCCCTGTACGATCAGCTGGGCATCGATATCAGCGGCTTTAAGCCAACAGGGGCCAGTAGCCTGCAAAGCTGGGTAGCCGCCTTCAACAACCACCAGCAAATCATCAGCGTACACAATACTTTTACCAGCGAGGCCGATTTAGATGCAGCCAAAAACATTGGCTTTTTTTGCATTTGCATCAATGCCAATGAATACATCGAAAAAACAATTCCGCCTCTATTGTTATTGCAACAAGCAGAGCGGATGATGGTGGTGGGCACTGACAGTTATGCCAGCAATGATTCGCTCAATGTGTGGAATGAGTTGCAAACCATCAGAAAACATTTTCCTACCATTCCGTTAGAAATTTTATTACAATGGGCTACCAGCAATGGTGCGGCTGCACTAAATATCAGCGATCGTTTTGGAAGTTTTGAAAAAGGAAAAAAACCTGGCCTGGTGTTGATTGATACCGTTGAGAACAATGTAACTGTACCCCATCGATTCCACGCCTAACCCAGCACTTCTTCCAATACCCGCAGGGTTTTTATTTGCCCGAAATCGGCAATGTGCAAACTGTAATACTCCATGTATTTGTGCAGTAACTGTCTTCTTTTTTGTTTGTTGAGTTTTATCTGATTGAGTTCATGGGGTTGCATGATGCGCAATAATTCTGAACTGATTAAGGCGTCTTCCTTTTCTAAAAAATGCGGATGTGTTGGTGCAATGTCGGTAAAGTTCCCTTCTACCAGGTCGAGGTACAAATGCGTTGCTGTAGAAAGTTCTGGCGGAACATCGGTTATTTGAAATCCAAAAAAATGGGTGAGGTGTAGGCAACAATACAGGGGAAAATTGGCAGCAATTTCTGGTGGTGCATCATCGAGTTGCTGAAACACATCTTCACAAAAATAAAACAGATCGGCATTTGGTTCGGGCTGCTTCAGTGTTTTGTGAATGAGTTCTGTTATAAAAACCGCGATGCTGTTTTTGATCACATCGGTGAGAATGTTGTTGTACAAAAAACTCCAACTGGCTTCCTTGATGCGGTGCATTTGTTTTTGATCCTGGTGATACACAATCATATCTAGCAAAGAAGGGGGTTGATACAAAACGGCCTTGGCTCCGCTTTTTTTAGAACTTCTCACGCCATTCACCATATAAGTTTGTATGCCAAATAACTCGGTAAACACGGTTACCACCAAACTGGTTTCACCATATCGGATGGCCCTCAAAACGATGCCTTTGGTTTTGTGCGTCATGAAAAAGGTTAAAAAATGTGTGAAGCTTTACAACCTGTCTGGCTGCACTGGAAACACCGAAGATAAAGCAGTATAACCTTTTACTTTAAAAGCATTTTTATAGTTCTCGTCGTCAATACCGCCCCTGCGGGTGTACACGGCTACGGCTCCCCCAAACCCACCGATGTTACCAGCAAAATGTGGTGGATATACTTTAATGATAGCGATGTTGGAAATAGGAATGACCTCTACATCTGCTGCAGACAGGCGCATTTCATCTACATAAAAACTTACCGTAGCACCCCTCCATCTTGCCACCGGATCTATGCCGCTGGTGAAGCTGAAACCAGCATTTTTCATTCGAACAATTTGCAATACCGTAAAAGCATTGTTCAGCATGGGGTCGTCTAACAAATTGATGACCCGTTCGTTCATGTCTTTGAACATTCCATTCGAATAATTTTTGTTGAACAACTCTCCTCTGTTCACGGGTTTGCTCACTACGGTAACGGCTTCCAAAACCTGTGCTGTTGAATTACTATCAATACTAACGCTTACAAATGGTGGAAGATTGGCAGGAGGCTGCGTGGTTCCAATAAACACATCGATGCTTTTTCCTCGGCCGGGCGTGAGGCTTGAGTCTAGGATGGTAGAGATCTCTATGTTGAGCTCATTGTTTTTTTTTCGGCCATCTACATCAAAAATGATGGTGGCTTCGTCTTGAAACAAAACGTTTTTATACATAAAACTTCCATCGGCATTCACAGGTGTTTCGGTATCATAAATATCTCCTTTTGCAGTAAGCAAAGTGCTGTTAAGCACATCAATACCCTTGGGTGATTTTACTTTTCCAAAAACGGTAAATAGGTTTTGTAGTACCGAAAAATGAAAGCGGTAACGGCCTTGTGGCAATGAATCTGGTATCCGCAGGTCAGGTTCGCACACACCATTGATCATGGGCCAGCGCATTTCCCAAACCATCCCTTCTTCGTGTTCTGCAATGAGGAAGAGGGTAGCCAAAGCCCCCTTTTTTACTGGCTGGCTTGCTTTGATGTAAATATTATTTCCCGGCTCAAAACTTGTTTTATTTAAGCTCACTATTAACTCATTTTTCTGTGCATTAGAAGTATGTGCATACACGCACATTAGAAGCGTGAGAAGGATGAGATGTGTGTGTTTCATATGTTTGTAAATGTTTTTTGGCACCTGTGAAAAACAGGGGCGGATACCGTTATAAAGGTAACCAGCCTTTTTGTGTAAATGTTGTTAAGTTATACTGCATTGCAATGCCAATAAGCACAACATGCTAGCATTTATACCCCAAGATGACAACTGGAAACATTTTACACAATTGCAGGTAGGAATGCTGTGAGATGGCATTACAGACCAAAAGAACTTTCTTTGCAAAAAAATACGCGATTTATATGTGGAAGACTCTGGCAGGATTTGTTATCAAAAACAGGTTTGTTTTGTTGGCTGCGTTGTTAATCAGTACCGCAGTGATGGGCTACTATGCCTCGAAAATTAAACTGAGTTATGAATTTTCGAAAGCCATTCCAACCGACAATACGCGGTACAAAGATTATGTAGCGTTTAAGGCAACTTTTGGCGACGATGGCAACCTGATGGTAGTAGGTATTAAAACGGACAGTTTGTTTCAGTTAAAAACCTTCAAAGCTTACCAAGCATTGCAGCAACGCATCCGCAATGTGCAATACGTAGAAGATATTTTAAGTGTGCCCACCGCAGTGAATTTGCAAAAAGACAGCGCCAGTGAAAAGCTAAATGCCGTGAAAATATTTGCGGAGAACTTATCTTCTCAAGCAGAGTTAGACAGTTCGTTCACTGTGTTTAAAAACCTGCCTTTTTACCGTGGACTGATGTACAACCCCAATACCAACGCTTATTTGATGGGGGTTCGCATCAACAAAGAAATTTTAAATTCGAAAGGTAGAACAGCCGTGATCAATGCTATTTCAGAAGAAGTGGCTGCCTTTGGTGAAGCCACCCAACTGAAAACGCATTTAAGCGGTTTGCCGTTGATTAGAACGGTGGTGGCAGACCGTATTCAGGCAGAAATGAAATTGTTTTTAATAGGGTCGTTGTTGTTCAGTATCCTGATGCTGCTGTTGTTCTTTCGTTCTTTCAGCACCACCATGCTTTCAATGGCAGTTGTGGTGATTGGTGTAATTTGGACGGTAGGCATTACCTATATAATGGGTTATCAAATTACCTTGTTAACCGCACTCATTCCTTCATTGGTAGTGGTGATTGGCATCCCCAATTGCATTTACTTCATTAATAAGTATCATACTTCGTATGTAAAAACGGGCGATCAAAAGCAGTCGCTGATAGATATGGTAAGCAAGATGGGCGTAGTAACCTTGTTTTGCAATATTGCCGCAGCTATTGGCTTTGCGGTATTTGCCTTGACCAAAAGCGCCATCTTAAAAGAATTTGGTGCGGTAGCGGGTTTGAGCATCATGGTCATTTTTGTGGTATCGTTCATTTTACTGCCAGCTGTGTTGAGTTTGCTGCCACCACCCGGCAAAAGGGAATTGAAATATTTGTACAGCAATTGGATCAATGAGCTGCTTACACGAATTGAAGGTTGGGTGCTTCAGCACAAAACCACGGTATTGGCCATCACAGGTGTGTTGGTATTGGTAAGCATTGCTGGGATGTGGCAGTTGAAAACAGTAGGTAAAATTGTAGATGATTTGCCAAAAGATGACGTGATTTATACAGACCTCCAATTTTTTGAGCAAAACTTCAAGGGGGTGATGCCGCTGGAGATCATGGTAGACACTAAAAAGAAAAGAGGATTAAGCGGTATGCGTGCTTTGAATGTGTATGAAAAAGTAGACAGTCTGGCAATATACATTGCAGCCCTTCCCAACATGAACAGACCGCTTTCTGTGGCAGAAGGGTTAAAGTTTGCCAAACAAGGCTTTTACGAAGGGGATTCCAACAATTACATGTTGCCCAATACGTTTGATGGCGCTTTTGTGGGGGAATACCTTCGTCCGGCAAAAGGGGCAGCACAAAACAACTTCAGCAAAATGCTGCGGTCGTTCGTAGATACTGCCAACCAAATCACCAGGATCAGTGTAAGCATGGCAGATGTGGGTACAGAAGAACTGCCTAAGTTATTGGATAGCATACAAAAAAGATCAAATGAACTATTCGATAGTAGTTACCAGGTAACGCTTACCGGCACTAGTATTACTTTTTTGGAGGGCAGTAAGTTTATCATCAATGGTTTGAAGGAAAGTATTTTGTGGGCATTTTTATTAATTGCAGCGTGTATGTTGTATCTGTTTCGCTCCTGGCGCATATTGATCTGTTCACTCATTCCCAACTTGGTGCCTTTGTTGGTAACTGCGGGTATTATGGGTTGGGCAGGTGTTGCATTGAAGCCCAGTACGGTATTGGTATTTAGTGTGGCATTGGGAATTGCGGTAGACATTACCATCCGTTTTTTGGTGAATTACAAACAAGTATTGCCCGAATATGGCAACGATGTAACAGCTTCTGTAAAGGCTACGGTGCAACAAACCGGCTTGAGTATCATCTATACTTCATTGGTATTAACGGCAGGCTTCGTTATTTTTTGCGCCAGCAGTTTTGGGGGAACATTTGCATTGGGTTGGTTAACCTCTGTAACATTGTTGGTGGCTACCATTACCAATTTGGTGTTGTTGCCAGTACTGATAATGATTATGGCTAGAAAGCCACCACAAATTAAAAATAAAACAAATTAAAAATTATTTTATATAAGAAATTTGCAACGAAAACAAAAAATATCTTGTCAAACGTTATGTTAATGTTAGCATTTCTACATTATATTTGTTTTTACTAAAATCAAAACTGCAAATGAGAAAAATTATTATGACCTTATTGGTTGCTTTAGGCTTTGTGCTAACGGCAACCGCCCAGAATCGCACGATTTCTGGAACCTTAACAGATGAGAGAGGCAAACCTGTGTCAAATGCTACAGTTCTTGTGAAAGGCACAGTTGTTGGAACCTCCACAGATGCGGAGGGAAAGTTCTCTCTTTCTGTTCCGGCATCTGGAAGAACACTTGTTGTGTCCGGAATTGGCTTCTCTACTCAAGATGTTTCAATTGGTACTAAAACCAGTTTCGACATTACCCTGACTTCTTCTGACGTAGATATGGAAGAAGTAGTAGTAGTAGGTTATGGCGTTCAACAAAAAAAGGCCTTTACAGGTTCTGCATCAAAAATCGACCCAAAAGAATTTGCTACGCTGGTTACTCCTTCCATCGACAAGCAATTGGCAGGTAGAGCAGCCGGCGTTCAGGTATCTAACGCTGGTGGAGATCCATCCACTCCAGCTCGAATTCGTATTCGTGGTGTGAATTCTATCAGTCAGGGACAAGCCCCACTGATTGTGGTTGATGGAGTTCCTTTTATTACAGGAAACCTTGCAGCAAACGTAAATTCAAACGCATTGGGTGATATCAACCCAAATGACATCGAAAACATCGAAGTTTTGAAAGACGGTTCAGCAACTGCCATTTTCGGTTCTAGAGCCGCAAATGGTGTTATTATGATTACCACAAAAAAAGGGGACAAGTCTGGAAAGATGAAAGTTAATTATGACGCAGTTTTTGGTTTCTCTTCTGCAGCATCTCGCTTCGATCTATTAAACGCAAATGAATTTGTAACGATTGCCAACGAAAAAAGAGCGAATGCTGGTTTGGCTGCAGCAGCTCGCCCAAGTGCCACTGGTACCAATACCGATTGGCAGGATGTGGTATTCAATGACAATGCATTGGCCGTACAACAAAACATCAGCTTTTCTGGTGGTAATGCCAAGTCAACTTACTTTTTCTCTTTCAATTACTCCGACCAAAAAGGTATTTTGATCAGTAACCGTAACAAGGCTTACCGTGTGCGCTTTAACTTTGATACAGAAGTAAATAAATTTGTAAAGTTTGGCAACAACCTTACCCTATCAAAGCAAGATGATCTTGGCCAAAATGACGGTACCAATGCACTAAGTGGAAGTATTGCGTCTACGCTCAGAATGCTACCAAACGTGGAGCCTTATAATGCTAATCATCCTACTGGGTATAATATCCAAGGCCCAGCCTTGAATACAGTTGGTTTTGGCCCCAATACCATAGCTGTAGATGACAATTACACAAACCCAGCTTTTACTTTAAATGAAAATATATTTTCTTCTGACAAACTCAGAGCCGTTAATAATACTTACTTGGAATTTTCTTTGTTGAAAGGATTGAAGTTCCGCTCTTCCTTTACTTTTGATGTATTGAATGAATATGCATTTTCATCTAATTCACCCTTACATGGGGATGGTTTCGGAGCAAGGGGTTCTGCCACCAATACTTCTCAAAATATACAGCGCTGGGTATTTCAAAATTATCTGAATTACAGTAAGTCATTCGGTAACCATAACTTTTTCCTAACTGCTGGTCAGGAAGCGCAGAAAGACCAGAGCAGATTTGTACAAGCTACCATTCAACAGCTTTCAGATCCCTTCTTTATTACCCAAAACATCATCACTAACTCTGGCGCGCTACAGTTTGGATCGGGTGGTTTCGGAAGATCAGGATTCCAATCTTTGTTTGGACGTTTAAACTACGATTACAAGAACAAATATTTCTTACAGGCTTCTGTGCGTAGAGATGGACAAAGTTCACTAGCTCCAGAAAATCGTTTTGGTGTTTTCCCAGGATTCTCTGCAGGTTGGAGAATTTCACAAGAGAAATTCTGGCAGAATTCGAGTTTCTTGAAAAATAATATAGATGAAGTTAAATTTAAAGCTTCTTATGCCGTAGTAGGTAATCAGCTAGGTGGTTTTCCATACTTAAGTACGTTCAGTTCTGCACCTTATGGTAATATACCAGGGTTGGCTCCAAACTTGGTAGGTAATAGAGCGTTGCAGTGGGAGCAAAATAAAAAATATGATGTAGGTATAGAAGTAGGCATTAAAGACGGACGTTACAACCTTGGTGTTGATTGGTTCCTGAACGATTTGGATAATTTGGTGCTGGGCGTGCCCACTCCAAACTCAGCAGGTATCCCAGGTAACTCCATTTCTCAGAACATAGGTACAGCTCGTAACAATGGTCTAGAAATAACTTTGGGTGGAGATATCATTCGCAGTAAAAATTTCACTTGGAACTCTAGCTGGAACCATACTTTCATAACCAATAAAATTACCTCATTGTACCAAGTAGGAGGCAATCCGATTACTGAAATACCAGGAACTTACAATCTTTTAAAAGTGGGTACTTCCTTGAATATACTTTGGGGGTATCAGTCTGCAGGTGTTAATTCTGCCAATGGTAATCCAATGTATTACAATGCTGCTGGAAATCTGGTTCAACACAATATCGCCAACGGTGCCTACTATTTTGCCAATAATTTAAATGATCCAACTTTTGGGGCACAAACCTCTTTGGGTGTTGCAGATCGCAGAGATTTAGGGCTAAGCTTACCTACCTACTTCGGTGGTTGGAACAACACATTCAGGTACAAGCAATTTAGTGTAGATATGTTGATTCGCTACTCTGGTGGAAACAAAATCATGAACATTACTCGTCAGGAAGCTTTGTTAAGCCAAAATTTCCACAATAATGGTAGGGAAATCCTAGATCGTTGGACTACTCCAGGGCAATCTACCAATGTACCACGAATTGTACAAGGACAAGGTAACAACATTAACCAGAATGGTTTAGCCATCTCACGTTTTGTTGAGCCTGGCGATTTTGTACGCTTGCAAAACCTTTCTTTCAGTTACACGATGGATAGCAGAAAATTAAGCGAAAGAACAAATGGCTACATTAAGTCCATACGTTTCTTTGTACAAGGCCAAAATTTAGCTGTGTGGACCAAATACTCTGGGTTAGATCCTGAAAATGCTTCTCAAAATGGCCAAGACAATGCAGTGTCTCCTCAGTTGAGAGTGATTTCTACCGGATTAAGTTTTGGATTCTAATTTTAATAATTATAAAAATATTATACGATGAGATTAAATAATTTTTTAACAACTGTATTTTTCTCTGCACTAGCTTTTGGCACTGTAGGATGTGAGAAAGTGTTGGATGAAGCGCCATATAATGCCTTCACCGATGAAAGTGTTTTCACTACCCCACAACGAGCCGAACTGGCATTGAATGGCGTGTATGACGCTGCGCAAACAGGTGGTCCTACACTTGGCGGTCGTGGGTATCCTTTCGGTGCTGCAAACGTTCAGCAAGGTGATAACCGCGGCGAAGACATGGTGAACTTAGCAGCATTTTACCAGTTTACCTACCAGGGAACCTATAATCCTTCTACAGCGAATAATACTGCTTTTTGGGATAATACCTACAGTATGATCAATAAGGCAAATATTGCTATTGATGGATTTAAAAAAGCTGGTACTAATGGGGTTATTACTGCAGCTACTGCATCAGTTTTTGAAGCAGAATGCCGTTTTCTAAGAGCGTTGGGACACTTGGAAATGATGACCCATTTTGCTCGTCCATATTTGGACGGAGCTGGTGCTGCATTGGGTATTCCCTACCGCGAAGATGCCATTACTGGTTCAGCTTCATTAGACATATTAAAAACACAGCCAAGGCCAACAGTGGCTTACGACTATCAAAGAATAATTAACGATCTTAATTTTGCTGAAACAAACCTTCCTGTTTCACAGGCGCTTGGTCCCATTCGCGCAACTCGTGGAGCTGCCATCGCTATCAAAATGCGTGCGTACATGCACATGGGCAAATGGGACAGTGTAAGATTTGAGGGTAATAAATTGATTCCTACAACACTTACCCCACTCACTCCTGCTACAACAACAAGTGTTGTGGGTGGTTATGCCTTGCAATCAAATCCATCTGGATCTTTTGGCTTTGCAGGCGGAAACAGCGTTACAGCTGAGAATATTTTTACCATTAAAAATGACCCTTTAGACAATGGAAGTGTAAACGGAGCTTTGGCTGCCATGTATGGCACCACTGATCTTGCCGGTCGCGGGTTGGTAAGTATTTCTCCAATCATTTGGAACAGAACAGAATGGTTAGCCGCTGATCTAAGACGTTCACAATTATACTTGCAGGGTTCTACCATCAATGGTGCATCCCCAGCTTCAGGCCAATCAATTCTTACAAGAAAGTATACCGACTATGTTGGTAGAGGCGATAACAATCCTATTATCCGTTGGGCGGAAGTGTTGTTGATGCAAGCAGAAGCGGAAGCCCGCTTATCAGTAGGTACTGTAACTCAACGGGCTGTTGATCTTTTAAACATGGTGCGCAACCGTGCAAGCGCAACTCCTGCAGCTACTCAATACACTCTTGCAAGCTTTACAAACGATACGGAAGAAGTGGGGGCTGTATTATTGGAACGCAGAATTGAGCTTTTGGCAGAAGGTAAACGTTGGGCTGATATACACAGAACAGCACAGGATCCTATTACTGCATTACGTCCAGAAGGTATTCCTGCGAAAATTAGCAATGGCGTCAGTGGTATGGGTATCTATGGAATTGGTGTTGCTGTTTCACCAGGCCAACCTGCTATTCCCTACGCTGATTTCCGTTTTATTTGGCCTTTGCCAGTAGGGGAAGTTACTCAAAACCCTATTGTTGTTCAGAATCCAGGTTACTAATTAAAAAACTTAAACTAACATGAAAAATAATATTTTCAATAAATCAGGCTTATGTACGCTACTTGTTGCAGCGGTATTTTCAACTTCTTGTGAAAAGGAACTGGAAAAGCCTACAGTAGATAGCACACCTGAGGCTTATGTAGCTGTTCATAACTTTGCACTATTGGCTGGCACTACTTCCTCTGTTTTTGTAAACAATACTCAACTTTCGTTGGGAGGTAACACGGTTGCCTTAGGTGTTGGAGGAAGTTTATTAGGCAATTATATTGGCGTAAATCCTGGTGATGTTACTGTTGGCGTAAGAACTTCAACCGGTACAGCTAACTATGCTTCTCGTACAGTAAACGTGGCTCAAACATCTTTTAATTCATTTTTTGCTTTTGACACCCTAACAACTGCTGGTACCGCTAGAATGCTAGTATTGAAAAATGATATGCGCCCTGCTGACACAGCAACATCAAACATACGTTTTTTGCATTTCTCTCCCAATGCGGGGTCCGTTAACGTAGTACTCACAAGAACACTGAATCAGTTTGGTTTAGCGGCTACTGGTACCATCAATTTAACCAACGTTCCTTACATTGGTTCAACTGCTACGCCTAACGAAACGGCACTTTCTACTTTCACACCAATTCCTGCAGGAACTTACAAGGTTGATGTGCTCTCTGGATCTACAATTGTTTTAACTGTTGCTGCATTGACCCTGCGTGAAACGAAAAATTACAGTATTGTTGCAAGAGGTTTTGCGCCTCCAAGACCTGCCATTCCTGCGGGGCAAACGCTGGGAGCCTCTTTGCTGTTGCATAACCCATAGAATTTGGAATAGCATTTAAAACAAACGCATACAAAAGAGGCTGTATCATCAATTTTGATACAGCCTCTTTCTATTTTAAAAAGTGGTAAGACTTGTTTATTTCAACACTTTCATCAACGTTGCCTGCAAGGCAGATTCCCTCAAAGAAGTAGCAATAATTTTTCCACTCGGATCTATCAAAACATTGTAAGGAATACCATCATATCCATACAAACCCACGGTGGCGTTTTCCCAGCCTTTTAAATCTGACACCTGCATCCAGCTCAATTGATCTTTGGCAATGGCTTTCAACCACTTCTCTTTGCTATCGTCTAATGAAACACCCAATACCGTGAAATTTTTATTTTTATATTGGTTGTAGGCTGCTACTACATTCGGATTTTCTTGTCTGCAAGGGCCACACCAACTTGCCCAAAAATCTACCAATACAAATTTACCTCTCAATGAACTCAATTTGAAAGGTTTCCCTGTAGTATCATTCATGGTAAAATCTGGCGCTTCCGATCCTACACCTGGGGCACCGGTGGCAGTAGGAGATTGTTGTTTGTTCATTTCTGTCATCATGTTGTTGAACTGCGCCACCAAACCTGCTACACCTGCATTCCCAGGAAACCTCGTGGCCATGTTTGGAATGATGGTGTTTAAAATAGCAGGATCAATACCCTTGGTATAACCCAGTGCAAACATGGCTACTGCCGGATGCGAAACGGTGTCGATGTAACTGGTAATGAATTTGCTGTACTCATTGGTGAGTTGCTGAAATTTTATGCTCTGCGCCGCAATAATACTATCTGATGCATTGGCCAACCGCAGACTGTCCATCGCTTTGCCGGTGGCTTCTTGCTTCAGTCGCAAACCTTCAATGTTCAACAATAATTTTTTGAGGGCCTGGTTGGCAGGCGTGCTAAATTCAGGTCCTTCTAAACTTACATCTTTGATGTCTGCTTTAAAATTGATCACCGGGTTATCGTTGATGAAAATGAAACCGCTGTTCATTTTCTCAAAACGAATTCTATACAAACCTTCTTCTGAGGCAGTTGATCCAATGGTAAACTTTCCGCCTTTAATGTTGCTAGTATCCAACACTTGAGGGTCCTGGCCATTTAAAAACAGTTGTTCCAGATAGAGTTGCTGGTCATCGATGTTTTTTAATTCGCCTTTTAGTTCGAACTTGCCTTTTTCAGCCTCGTTGTTACAAGCAGCAAATGCTGCCACAAAAGCCACGGCCATTAAAATTTTTGGGATGTGCATGTATTATTGATTTAAAACTTTTTCTAAAATTGTATTTACTTGTTGCATGTCTGCCTTTCCTTTGCTCAGTTTTTTTACTTGTCCGGCAAACAGTCCCAGCAATGCTTTTTTACCACTGCGGTATTCTTTTACTTTGTCGGGCATGGCAGTGATCACTTCCTGTACCCAAGCTTCAATGCTGCTGCTGTCGTTTTCCTGCAATAGATTGAATGCTGCAGCCAATGTTGCAGGATCTGCTGTGGGTGTTTGTATCATTGCATTCAACAATCGGGTGCTGGCAATGTTGAAACTCACTTGTCCGCTTTCGGTAAAGGCAATCAGTGCCGCTAATTGTGCGGGTTTTAATGGAAATGAATCGATGGGTACGTTTTGTTCATTGCTCCATGCTTTTACCGGGCCCAACATCCAGTTTGCGGCCGACTTATAAAATGTTTGACCTTGAATCAATGCTTCATAAAAAGAAGCCTCGGCTTTGTCGCTGCAAATAACACTGGCATCGTAGTCTGACAATCCCAGCTTGTTTTTGTATTCTTCTTTTAAAGCGGCTGGCAATAACGGTAAGGCTGATTTGATTTCTTCTATAAACGCATCTGAAATTACAAATGCAGGAAGATCGGGCTCCGGAAAATAACGGTAGTCATCTGCATCTTCTTTGCTACGGAGCGCAAATGTAGTGCCCTTGTCAGCATCAAAACTGCGGGTTTGTTGTTGAATTTTTTCGCCGTCTTCAGTAAGCTCAATCAGCCGCAACACTTCTGCATCTATCGCTCTCTTTACATTGCGTATGCTGTTGAGATTTTTTACTTCTACCCTGGTGCCCAATTTGCTGTCGCCTTTTGGGCGGATAGAAATATTGGCATCACAGCGCATACTGCCCTCTTCCATATTACCATCACACACGTTGATCCAGCGCAATAGTTTTCTCAATGCTGTTAAAAATTGAAATGCTGCTTCTGAGCTGTGTATGCAGGGTTCGGTCACAATTTCTAGTAAAGGAGTACCTGCTCTGTTAAGGTCTATACAACTGTATTTTTCATTGGCATCGTGAATGCTCTTTCCTGCATCTTCTTCCATGTGAATGCGGTTGAGCAACACCCTGCTGATTGCACCCTCTGTTTGAATATCTAAATACCCGCCCTTGCAAATGGGGGCACTGTCCTGACTTACCTGATAACCCTTGGGTAAATCGGGGTAAAAATAATTTTTCCGAGCAAAATAATTGTGCTGGTTGATGTTACAACCTAGTGCTACCCCGAGTTTCACCGCAAGCCTCAACACTTCTTCGTTCATCACCGGCAATGTGCCGGGATGCGCCAATGATATAGCACTTACCTGGGTATTGGCATCTGCACCAAAAGCAATGGGATCACCGCAAAACAATTTGCTCTTGGTTTGTAATTGGGCATGTACCTCGAGGCCAATCACCACTTCGTATGATGGATGTGCATTCACGGCGCAAATATAAACCAATCATCCAATAGAATGGGGGCGGTGCTTACATGGCATGTGCATCGTTATAGGATTTCACATACTGTTATCAAAAAAAGCATCTCATGAAAGGCTTGTATTAAAATAGATGAACCCTGGGTGCGCTATTTATTGCACCACAATAGTGTGACTTAAATAGCTGTTGTTGTTTTGTAAAAAACGTAGTTCAAAGCTGCCAGATTGCGATTTTTTAAATTTGTATTGAGTGGTGCGGATAGGGAAATCCTGCGTACATACACAGCCTTCATATTTTGCCTTAACGGTAACTTGGATGATATTTCCAACATTGGTTTCTTCAAAACTTCCAAATTGACCGCACCCATTGGTGCATTGAAACGATATGGTCAATACAATTTCTTGATTAACCAAAGCAGTGTTGGGCCCTGCAATGTTTGTTACGGCTGCATTTGTATAGGATAAACAATTGCTGTTTTCTTTGTTCTTTTTGCAGCTGATCAACAGTATGGCAAGTGAAAAAAGGAGGATGATATTTTTCTGAAAAAGGGGTTTCATGTGGTTGTTTTTTTAATAGACAAACATCGCTGTTGTTTCGTTGCATTTGCAACAACGTATGAACTTACCTTAAGTTTTTAATCATAAAAAAAGCACCGGTTTCCCGATGCTTCCTCTTGTTTTTATGGCGGCTATCCTTGTTATAAATTGACTGTCTTTAGTTTCTTCGGAATTTTAATTTCAAAAGTCATATCCGTATTGTTGCGTTTTGCTTGAATGGTATAACTCGATTTTTCTGCGTTAATGCTCAATTGTTCGCGGGCATCATCTGTGTTCAACACATTCACCCCGGCAATTTGAGTAATGATGTCATCTTTTTGTAAGCCTGCTTTGGCTGCAGGCGTTTCCATTTGTACTTCTAGTACTTTCACACCTGCACCTTCTTCTAGGTCCTGGATTTTTAAACCTAGTTTTGGACGGCCTTCAAACCCTGGCATGTTCATGTTTTCACCTTCACCATCATAGAATTGAAAAATTCTTTCTGGGCCTTCCAGACCACCTGGCATGGCTGGTCTCCGTGGCATGGCCGGTCTGCGGGGAATAGTCATCGATCTTATATTGCCATCTGGCATGGTGAAAGAAAAATTGGCTGTTTCGTTTTCTTTGCGTTCCTGTAAAGTGGCTTTTACAGTTTTGCTTTTCCCGTTTCTGCTGTAAGTGATCTTTGCTTCGTCTGTTGGTTTTAATTTCCCAATAACTGCTGCTAGTTTTTCTGGACCATCAATTGGAGTGTCATTTACCTTGCTAATGATGTCGCCTTTTTGTAAACCTGCTTTTTCAGCGGCACTTTCTTTGGTTACATTTTCTATCAAAGCGCCTTTCTCATTTTTTTCGGTGGTAACGCCTAAAAAAGTTCGGCTTCTAACGAGCGACCATACCGTCATTCCTTCTACATTGGCAGGTTCAATGTCTAACTCTTTGAATTGATTTTCAAGATCTAGAAAAGATTCTGGTCCATACCCTTTTATAACAATCGACCTGTTTTTGATGCTGATCTCATCATCTTTAAACTCTACGAGGGGTTTACCGTTGATCAACACTTTGTCGTTTTTGAACTCAATGCTGATGGTCGTGTTTTTATCACCCTTCTTGCGAACAATGATTTCACGTGTTTCAGTTTTGGGCATTTCTTTTCCTTCTACAATAATTTCTCTCACTTCCTGTGCGGTGGCTTTGTATCCGATGGCGGCAAACAACCAGGGCATCATGGCAAAAAATACTTTATTCATGGCTTTTATTTTTTATGTACGAAACTTTTAGTACATCAAAGCTAAGGGGATTATTTGAATTACGAAACTTTTCGGAAATAAATATAATCCTTTAACATTTTGTTGAGTTTTCCAGCTCTCTTCAACACGAAAAAGGGATAAAGTAATTTCACTTTATCCCTTTTTCAATAGGTTGAAAAATTGTTTATACGATCAAGCCTCTTACCTGTTCAATTAAAACAGCAAAGGCAGTTACGTCTTGTCCGCCGGCAGTTGCAAGGGTTTTTTGTCCGCCTCCGCCACCTTTAATCGAAGGACTCACCAGTTCTTTGATAATTTTGCCCGCATCCAATCCTTTTGCCACTACTACTGTTTCGCTGATGCCGATGGCTACATGTGCTTTTCCACCAACGTTGGCGCACAACAAAACTAAGTGATCATTCAAATGATTTTTTAAATCGAAACAAAGTTTTTTCAATGCATCTGGGTTGGGTACTTCTATGATTTCGCCAATAAAACTTACGTTTTCGATGATCTGGTCTTTTTGCAGCAGCTCATTTCTGATGCCCACTAGTTGCCGGGCTTCCAACGATTCTATCCGCTTGCTGAGAGTGCTGTTTTCGGCTAATAAACTTTCAATAGATTTTTGCAGCTGTGCAGGGTTTTTCAACAATGCCTTCACCATGTGCAATTCTGCCAGGGCATCCTGAATCATTTGTTCTGCAGCAGCGCCACATACCGCTTCAATTCTACGAACGCCCGCTGCCACAGCGCCTTCCGCCTTTATTTTAAAAATACCTAGTTCACCGGTGCTGCCCACGTGTGTACCTCCGCAGAGTTCTATCGAATAAGTTGGATCCATTACCACCACCCTTACGGTATCGCCATATTTTTCACCAAACAATGCCATGGCACCCAATGCGATGGCTTCGTCTTTAGACATTGATTGTATCACTACCGGAATGTTCTCCCTTATTTTTTGATTCACTATTTTTTCTACCCCAGCAATTTCTTCATCGGTCATTTTTGCAAAATGCGAGAAATCGAAACGCAGTTGTTCATCGTTTACCAAACTGCCTTTTTGTGCCACATGATTGCCCAATACCTGCCGCAACGCAGCGTGCATCAAATGTGTTACGCTGTGGTGAATACTGATGTCTTTTCTTCTTGCAACATCAACAGATGCTGTAACCGGGCCATTTAAATCGGCAGGCAAGGTTTCTGCATAATGTATGATGAGGTCGTTTTCTTTTTTGGTATCAATGATGTGGATGGTACTTCCATTTACAGTTAAAGTACCGGTATCACCTACCTGGCCACCACTCTCTGCATAAAACGGCGTTTCTTCCAACACTATCTGGTACAAACTTTTTCCTTTGCCAGATACTTTTCTAAAACGTTGAATGCTGGTTTGAGCAGTAAGTGCATCGTATCCAACAAAACCCTTGCTGTTGCCTTCTTTCAGCAATTGCCAGTCTTCGGTATTCAATGCAGTGGCAGCCCTGCTGCGGTCTTTTTGTTGTTTCATTTCGGCTTCAAAACCAATTTCATCTACGGTGAGGTTGTTTTCGGAAGCAATCAATAAAGTAAGATCTATGGGGAAACCAAAAGTATCTAACAATTCAAATGCATCGGCACCACTAATTTGTTTGCTGTCTTTTGCAGCCATCATGATGCTGTCTATTTTCTTCAGCCCTTTATCGAGGGTACGTAAAAAGGCTTCCTCCTCTTCCCTGATCACTTTTGCTACAAAGTCTTGTTGCATGTACAATTCAGGAAATACTTTTTCGAACTGCTTGGCCAACACAGGCAACAGTTGGTGCAACAAGGGTTGTTTGTAATCGAGGTAAGAATAATAATAACGGACGGCTCTTCTGAGAATGCGTCGAATTACATATCCTGCGCCGGTGTTGGAGGGCAATTGACCATCTGCGATACAAAAACTGATGGCACGAATGTGATCTGCGATCACCCTAAAGGCAACCGATTCTTTGGTATCATCTGCCTTGTAGGTTTTGTGTACCATTTTTGCGGTTTCGCCGATGGTACCACTAAATACATCGGTATCGTAGTTGCTGTTTTTTTGTTGCAACACCCGCACCAATCGTTCTAAGCCCATGCCTGTATCTACATGCGTAGCTTTGAGGGGTTCTAGCGAACCATCTTTCTTTCGGTTGAATTGTATAAATACATTATTCCATATTTCAATTACTTGCGGATGGTCTTTGTTTACCAGCAAGTGGCCTGGTAGGGAAGCCCTTTCTTCCTCTGACCTGCAGTCTACATGAATTTCACTGCAGGGGCCGCATGGGCCGGTATCGCCCATTTCCCAGAAGTTGTCTTTTTTATTACCGAAAACAATTTGAATGTCTGGTAAAAATTGTTTCCACTTGTTGTGGGCAATTACGGAAGCAGGAATGTTCTCTTTTTCATCGCCTTCAAAAACGGTAGCGTACAATCTATCCTTTGGGATTTTATAAACGTCTGTCAGCAATTCCCAACTCCACTCTATGGCTTCATTTTTAAAGTAATCGCCGAAGCTCCAATTGCCCAGCATTTCAAACATGGTATGATGGTAGGTATCTACGCCTACTTCTTCTAAATCGTTGTGTTTGCCACTAACGCGCAAACATTTTTGGGTATCGGTAATACGAGCGCAAGGAGCTGTTTTATTACCTAAAAAATAATCTTTGAACTGGTTCATTCCCGCATTGGTAAACAAAAGGGTAGGATCGTTTTTAACTACAATTGGGGCAGACGGCACTATTAAATGCCCTTTTGATTCAAAAAAACTTAAGTAAGCCTGTCTAATTTCGGCAGCAGTCATCATGTTATTTAAATATTTTGAATGGGTTGATTTTGTTTATACTTACGGTTATATTTGTGAACCTTGTTCAAATACGGTTTTTTTGCGAATGCTTTTCTCAACATTCTACAACGCTTCACCGTTATATTTGTACAATTTGGCAAATTTAAGCATTTAAGCATGAGTTTTGCAGTCGTCAGGGCTGCAACTAGTATTTATGAAAAAAATAAAATACTTCTATAACACCAATACGCTCCGGTACGAAAAACTGGTAACTCCCTTAAGGGTGAAGTTGCTGCGATTTTTTGGGCTTTTGTCTGGATTGGTAGTAAGCTCTGCTATCGTTATTTACCTCTACAATCGATTTTTTCCCCGCCCAACAGATATTGAGGCCAATAAGAAATACGAGTTACTCAAAGACAATTATACCAACATCAACAAAAAGGTACAAACGCTGGAGCAGCAACTGGGCGCTTTAGAAAAAAGAGACAATGAAGTGTACCGCTCTATTTTTGAAGCCAACCCTTTGCCGGATAGTGCTAGGGCAAAAGTCATAGAACAAAAAAAGGAAATAGACAAGGTGAACATCATGGGTGATGATGTATTGGGTAAAGACATTGCCTCGCAGTTAAACAACCTCAGCGCCAGAGTGGCTTTTCAATTAGAGAGTTACAAGGGTATTGAAAAACTCATCAACAACCAGGAAGCCAAACTCGCTAGCATTCCCGCCATACAACCAGTGAGCAACAAACAATTGAATAGAATTGCCAGTGGTTTTGGCATGCGCATCGATCCGGTGTACGGCACCCCAAAAATGCACAAGGGCCTCGATTTTACTGCACCGCAGGGTACCCCTATTTATGCAACCGGCGATGGTATTGTAAGAATATCCGGATACTCGGCGGGTGGCTATGGCAACCACGTAGAAATTAACCATGGCTATGGTTACGAAACGTTGTACGGGCATATGGTGCGCATTAAAGTGACAGCCGGACAAAAAGTAAAACGCGGCGAAGTAATAGGATGGGTAGGTAGCACAGGCAAAAGCACAGGTCCGCATTGCCATTATGAAGTATTGTTAAATGGCCAACACGTGAATCCGGTTTATTTTTTCAGTAATGATCTCAATGCTGAGCAGTATGACCAGTTGCTAAAATTGGCTGCTAGGGGTAGTGCCAGAAGTTTTGATTAATTTTAGAATATCATGGGCTTACAACAACTAGGGTTTAATTTTTTTGACGAAGAACCTGCCATAGAAACAAAGGCAGATGAAAAGCTGTTGGATGAAGTGAGCATACCCAATGAAAGTAAAGAGGAAAGGGTTGCTGTTGAAGCATCCATATTATTGGAAGAAGCCACCGTTATACCCGTTGAAGCCGAAGTACGTGATCTTGCATTTATGGTAGAAGAACCAGTGGAAGCAGTACTTATAACAAACACGGTGAAAACCGCTAACAATCCACTTAAAAAAAACACAAGGGGTCGCATGAAGCTCAGCGATATGCACGGCGTAGTAGATTTGGTAGATGTGCCCGATGATGAGCTGCTGTTTCAAAAAAGATATTACAATATTGGCGCGGTATCAGAAATGTTTAAGGTGAACGTATCGCTTATTCGGTTTTGGGAAAATGAATTTGATATTTTGAAGCCCAAAAAAAATGGAAAAGGCGATCGGTTGTTTCGGCCGGAAGACATTAAAAATCTTCAGCTCATTTATCATCTGCTGCGAGAAAAAAAATATACGATAGAGGGTGCCAGAGACTTTTTAAAGAAGAATAAAAAAAACAGCGAAACCTTCGCCGTAATAGAATCACTCAAAAAAACAAAGGCTTTTTTGTTAGAACTAAAAGCCAATTTATAAAGTTCGATTGCCCAAATGTGTACACCTATTTTAAACTTAAAAATGAACGGATGAAAAAATTAGTAATCATCGTATTGTTATTCAACCTTGGCAATACCTTGTTGGCGCAAAGTCCATATGTAACTGTAAAAGAATACGGCAATCAATATTTTTTGAACGGCATCATCACCAAATATGCTTTATCTAACGACAGTAATTTTAAATGGTACGACAGAAATTTTAATGGATATACGGTTCCTGCAGCAATAAGCGAGGCTTTTACAGCAGCCAAAGGCAAAGTAAAATTTGTAGTGTTTGGTGGTACCTGGTGTGAGGACACTCAAACTATTTTACCCAAGTTTTTTAAAATTCAGGAAGCAGCTTCCATACCCGATGCAGACATTAGTTTTTTTGCTGTGGATAGAAATAAAAAAACCATCGGTGGTATTGCAGATGCCTTTAAAGTGATAAATGTTCCCACCATTATTGTGATGGTAGAAGGCAAAGAAGTGGGCAGGGTGGTAGAATATGGTAAAACAGGGCAGTGGGACAAAGAGTTGGCTGCTTTCTTAAAATAAATATTTTACTTTCTTTATAATATAGCCGACTCGTTCGGCTTTTTTTATAAGATAGGTTTTGAAACCGGCGCTTCTGTATCCATACTTCCGATGTTGATGTTGGTAGCAACATTGGCTAGCTCCATGTTTTGGGTATGTACCAATTCCATTAAAGCTAAATTTATTTGTTGTTTCAATCCGTTGAATTCAGCAATGCTCACATTGTCGGTAAAATATTCGATGCTGATGGTGCTGCCATTTTTAGAATAATCTGTTAGAAAAACGGAATAGCTCTCTAACCGGGGAGCAAAATGATGTTGAAAAAGCGCATCGGCTTTTTTTACAAACTGTTCCAAAGAACTGGAGCTGTTTTTTTCTGAAAATTCTAATTTCATTTCTGCTCTGCGTTGGGTACGCATGCTCCAATTGTCTACCACACTATCTACCATTTGTTTGTTGGGAACCGTTATCAATGTTTTATCTGCAGTACGAATGCGGGTGCTTCTCAAACCAATGCTTTCTACGGTGCCTGTTACGCTGTTTACTTTGAGCAGGTCGCCCACATAAAAAGGCTTGTCGAAAAAAATGATGAACGAAGCGATGAGATTTTCTAAACTTTCTCTGGCAGATAAGGCGAGCGCTGCACCAACAATACTTAGGCCTGTAAGTAAGTTCCCAATGTTCTGGTTGAACACGGATTTTAATATCAATAAAACACCCGCCAACCATACAATTACTTTGATGAAATCTCTGAAGAATACAACCAATTGGTCATCGGATTTATCGTTGGTAAGTTTGGCTCTTTTAGACAGGATGATGGCAATGAAATCGATGATGCTTATGACTAACTTGATGAAAAAAAACAGAAATATACCAATAGCCAATTTTTGCAGAATGTCATCAAAAGGAATTTTTAAAATCTTGAATTCCCATGCAGTTGGAAATTGCAATTTATTGATGGCAATGATACTGATGCTGATGATGATGAAGCTGCTGAGTGGATGTAAAAACAATTCAGAAAATTCTTTTCTGTCTACGGTCTTCCAAGATTTTTTCATCATCAAATAACTGGCAGATGCCAGATAATCGGATAACACTTTTTTAAGAATGATCACCATGGCTATGATGGCAAATACGATCATTAATTCTTTTACACTGTTGTTTAATATGGTATAGTTTAAAAATTCCTTCATGCTGATCATACAGTTTTAGAGAATTGCATAAATTTCGATGCCTTCTTTTTTGAGCAGATAAAGTTTGCCATTCATGGCTTTGATACTGCTGTAGTTGTTAAGAAAAGGGGGCAGATGGTACGTTTTTAATTGTAATGTTTGCAACCCATAACTAAAAAACTGCCTGTTGCTAAAACCTGTTAATCTGTTGCCGCTAATGGCAATATTTTCCCAATGTAAAAATGGGATGTTGTTTTTAAATGTGCCGTAATAGTCAAAAACATAAAATCCTTTTGCAGAATCGTATAGGTAAACAAAATTATTGGCATCAATGATATTTTGAGGAGAAGGAACTTCATCCATGATCAGCCTCCAATCGGTGGTTTCCTGCAACATTTTTCCGGTTTCATCTATCTTCTTCAATTTCAGTTCTTGCTCATCAAACAACCACACATTGTTGTCGTAAGAGGTGGCGATGGCTTTTACACTAAATATTTGTTGCTGCCTGAAGTTGATGCTGTTGCGTGGACTCAGCAATCGATCTAACATGACTACCGTAGCAAAATTTTTGTAGTAGAGCAATACTTTTAAGGGGTTGGTAACATCTATCAAACTAGGGTTACCAAATTTTTTTACATCGTTGAACACGGCCATTGAGTCGCCGCGGGAGCTTATTTTTTTTAATTGGTTGTTCGCTGTTATCAGGTAAAGATTGTTCAATATATCAATTTCCATCGCATTAAAATCTCCTCGGATGGTGCGCTCCAACAAAAAAGTATCATTGTTGTTCCCAACGGCAGGCGAGTTGTTACTGCTGGTATTTAAAGGGGTTTGTGCGCATGCAAAAATTTGCAGGCAACATAGTATGCTGGTGAGGTATGTGATGGTTATTTTCAATAATTAAAACTTAGTCTTTATAATAAATCAACTGCACTTCGTTGCCGTCGAACACCGCGTAACTATTGTACTTGATCCATTCGCCCAAATTTATATACACACTGTTTTCGGCTAGGGGGTGCACAATGGGAAGGTGGCGGTGACCAAAGATAAAATAATCGTAATGTTGTTTGGTTAACACTTCTTTGCTGTAAACAATCAGCCATTCTTTGTCGTCGCCCAGGTACACTTCATCTATATGACCCGTTTTAGCCCTGCTTTTTCTGCTGAAGTAGTTAGCCAAACCTATGCCAATGTAAGGTGGTAGCGCACCAAACAGCCATTTGCAAACAGGATTTCGGAAAAATTTTTTCATCATTTTGTAACCATAATCGCCGGGGCCGAGGCCATCGCCGTGACCAATCAAAAACTTTTTGTTGTTAAAAACAAAAGCCTTTGGCTCAAAATAAACGGGGATGTTAAGTTCTTTTTGAAAGTAAGAACTCATCCACATATCGTGGTTGCCAACAAAAAAATGTACCGCAATACCGCTGTCTGTTAGCTCTGCTAATTTCCCCAAAATACGCACGTAGCCTTTGGGTACCACCGTAGAATATTCGAACCAGAAATCAAAAAGATCGCCAACAATAAAAATGGTATGCGCATCTTTTTTGACACTGTCTAAAAAACGACAGATCCTTTTTTCCCTTTCCAAACTGCTGGCAGCATCTGGTGCACCGAGGTGAAAATCGGAAAGGAAATATATTTTTGTTGCGTTCACATTCATTCCAACATCAGGGTTTATTTTTTTCCTGCAGATATTTCAACACATCACCGGTTTCAATGGCTGGCATGCCATCTACTGAATGGTTGAACCAATATATCCATGCCTTGCTGGCCAGACCTGATTGAAAAGCGTCTACCAATTCTCTTCTATACAAAGGTTGTTCTCCTTCTTCTACATTTAGCCCCTCGTAGTCGTCCAATTGTTCCATGGCCCACGCAAATTCCTCTTGGTTGTTTACCATGTACAATTCACCAGTAATGAAATGCTCTTTGTTGGTGGGTATGGCTACAGGGTGCGATCCATTATCGAAAAACTGGCCCTTCACCACCGCTTCGCCCAACAAATGAAAATATTGGGTAAGGTATTGGTAAACGGGATTTCTGAACCCGCTTCTCAACGATCCGTAAACAAAAAGTTGATATGTACTGGCTTCCATAATAGTAATATTTGCAATCAAACAATGTTGGTTAATCTTCTACCAGAAAACAATATACTTCTTTTGGCCCATGTACACCCGTAACCAATGTTTTTTCTATATCTGCAGTGCGGCTTGGGCCGGTAGCAAAAGTGACGAATGAAGGGAATTGTGTTTTGTATTTCTCTTTTAAAAAAACCAAAGCGTCTTTAACATCGTATACCAATTGGCTGTTGTAAGCAATACAAATATGAACCGGTGCATATACGCTGGTGGTTCGGCCGCTCAACTGTGCGCTGCTCATAACCATACTACCTGTTCTGGCTACTAAGTATTCGCATCCGGTAATAGATACGTCACTGCTTGCAAGATCATTGTAGTGTGTAACCTGTAAACTGTTCAGCATGGGTTGGTACTTGCTCTCGGTACAATAAATTTTGGTCCATGCTCTTTCTTTAAGCAGGAGCTGCAATTGATGTTGAAGATCTGACTCGTTTACACAAAAAGCAAACTTGCCTTGCATGCGGGTAAACTCTTTTGCAAATGCGATGGCATCATTCTCTGTACTGGGTTTGTACAACGAATCATTTCCTTCACTGTTGGGAAAAGGCAAAGGCACCGGATTACTCAGTGCCTTCCTTATTCTTCTTAATATATTCTCTTTTGATGGAGATGTATCTGCCATTGTTGTTTATTAAATGGTGGGTGGGTTTTGCAATTGTTCATTGAATGTTTTTTCCGGCTCATCGTTTACCAAATCTTCTGGTGATACATCCAATATTTTTTTCTCTTCAAATGGTCTTTTTCCAATCAATGCTTCTACATCACTTTTAAACAATACTTCTTTTACCAATAATTCTTTGGCCAATAATTCTACATCACCTCTTTTTTCCGTGAGTAGATTTTTGGTTTTCACGTAAGCGTCTTCAATCAACTTTCTCACTTCCTGATCAATCATCTTACCGGTTTCCTCACTGTAAGGTTTGGTGAAATAATTTTCCTGCTGCGGATCGTAAAAACTTACATTGCCTACTTTATCGTTCATACCATAAGTAGTAACCATGCTGTAGGCAATCTTCGTGATCTGTTGCAGATCGTTGCTGGCACCCGTACTAATTTTACCAAAGAAGATGTCTTCACTTGCTCTTCCGCCCAGCGTCATACAAATTTGGTCTATCAACTGATCGGTGTTGTACAGGTACTGTTCTTTTGGTGTGTACTGCGCATAACCCAAAGCAGCTGTACCTCTTGGCACGATGGTTACTTTAAGCAATGGATAGGCATGCTCTAGGTACCAGCCACAAATGGCATGGCCAGCTTCGTGGTAAGCAATGATTTCTTTTTCTTCTGGAGAAATGATCTTGTTCTTTTTTTCCAATCCACCAATCACACGATCAATGGCATCTTGGAAATCACTCATGTCTACCGCTTCTTTGTTTTTTCTAGCAGCAATCAACGCGGCTTCGTTACAAACGTTGGCGATATCGGCACCAGCAAAACCAGGTGTTTGTTCTGCCAATTTATGAATATCCAGTTTGGTTGAAATTTTAATGGGGCCAAGATGCACTTTGAATATGGCTTCTCTTCCACTCAAATCTGGTCTGTCGATGGTGATTTGTCTATCGAATCTTCCCGGACGCAACAACGCAGTGTCCAATACATCTGGACGGTTGGTAGCTGCCAAGATGATGATACCCAAATCGGTGCCGAAACCATCCATTTCTACCAGCAATTGGTTAAGGGTATTTTCTCTCTCATCGTTGCTCATCATCACATTTTTACCCCTTGCACGGCCAATGGCATCAATCTCATCAATAAAGATGATACAGGGCGCTTTTTCTCTGGCTTGTTTAAACAAATCTCTAACCCTACTTGCACCCACACCTACAAACATTTCCACAAAGTCGCTTCCACTCAAACTAAAGAATGGCACTTGTGCTTCGCCGGCAACCGCTTTTGCGAGCAATGTTTTACCAGTACCCGGAGGGCCTACCAATAAAGCTCCTTTTGGAATTTTACCGCCGAGGGCGGTGTATTTTTTTGGATTTTTTAGAAAGTCTACGATTTCCATCACTTCTACCTTGGCTTCGTCTAATCCAGCTACGTCATTAAAGTTGATGTTGACCCTTGTACCTTTTTCAAACAGCGTTGCCTTAGATTTACCTATGTTGAAAATGCCACCTGGTCCGCCGCTTCCGCCTGGTCCACCTACTTTGCGCATCATCAGAATAAATAAGAATGCTATTAATAGAATAGGAAGAATCAGGTTTAAGAATGACGTAAAGACCTCTCCTTCATTGTCTACCAATTCATCTACTTTTTTTGAAGTGGGATTTGATTTGTAGAACTCTTCCATTTCTTTGGAAAAGGTTTCGCCATTCACCACATTAAAGTACAATTGGGGCCCGTTTATTTTGGCCACCATTTCGTAATTTTTAGGCGCTTCTTCTCTGTTGAGTTGCGTTTCGTAAAAAGCTTTTTTGGCAGTAACACTGTCTTTGTTCAGCGATACCCGTACGATGTTTCTGTTGCGGATGATCTTGTATCCTTTCACATCACCCTGCCTTACCATTTCGTAAAACTTAAGCTTGTCGGTTTCAATCCCATTGCTGCTTACACCGCGAAATACATTATAGGCAATGATGGATAAAAATATGATACCGTATATCCAGTATATATTAAACTTGCTTTTTTTCTTATCGCCATCATCTCCCATAGGAGGTATATTGTCTGGAGATCCTTTCTTTTTGTTGTTTTGTTGGTTCATATCTTGTTGTGACATTCGTTAAACGTGGTTACAGGGTATTTGAATAAATTGATTTAATTGTCTGGATGTTCCATTCCCGGAGCATCGCTCCACATTTCTTCTAAGCCATAAAATTTTCTGGGCTCTGGCAACATGATGTGTACAACAATATTTACATAATCAATCAGTATCCATTGTTCACCTTGCCGTCCTTCATGTTTGTATGGACTTTCATCCGTTTTTTCTTTCACCTCATAGTCGATGTTATCAGCAATGGCCTTTAACAAATTGGGATTGCTTCCTTCGCAAATAATAAAAAAATCGGCAACGGCTTCCGGTATTTTTCTAAGGTCGAGACTGATAACTTTCTCTCCTTTTTTTTCATGAATGGCATGAATGATTGTTTTGAAAATTTTACTGCTCCTAGTAAGCCTGGTGAGGCTGTTTTTTTTGCGGCTTTTTAATGCATCCAGATTGTTCAAACGGTTCAAAATTTATTTAATTAAATAACAGGGTGTTGGCCATGTTTGTTGTTGCTAAAATCGATTAGCTTGCGAATTGAATCAAAAATACTACTTCTTTTTTACCTGAATATCTATAATGGAACAAATCGGATCATTTTATATTCTAGACAGCGTAGATAGTACCAACAACTATGCCATGGCAAAGGTTCATGAAGGAATGGCTAGCCATGGAGATGGATGGTATGCCAGGAGCCAAACATCGGGCAAAGGGCAGCGTGGTAAAAACTGGGAAGCCACCCGCGACCAAAACATTGTTTTAAGTATCGCCATCAAGCCTGCACTGTGTTTCAGGGCAAACCCCTTTTATTTAAGTGCCTATATTGCCCTTCGTTGCAGCCAGTTTCTAGAAAACAGCTGCCAATCCCCGGTGCAAATTAAATGGCCCAACGACCTATACATGAATGACAGAAAGGCAGGGGGGATACTTATCGAAAACCTGTTTGCTGGTAACCAATGGAAATGGGCTATAGTGGGCATTGGCATCAATGTAAACCAAAATGCCTTCTCCCAACAAGTACCCAGTGCTATTTCGTTGAAAGATGTTTCTGGCCAACATCTTGATCCGATAAAGCTTTCAAAGCAATTGCACCAAGAAATTTTGCATCACTATGAGGCCGTACATGAAACCAACACCCACGCTTTGATTGCCGATTACAATAAACGCTTGTTTAAAAAGAACCAAACTGTACAATTAAGGCACAACAGGGCCGTGTTTGGTACCAGCATCAAGGGGGTGTCTGAAACGGGTGAATTGCTTACCCAAGATGTAATGGAAAGACGGTTGGCATTTGGATCGGTAGAATGGGTACAATAAGCGTTAAGGTTGCTTTTCAGCCGCCCTGGCTTCTACTTCATATTTGTTGTTGTAATACCCTTTTTTTAAACTTTCCCAAGCATACTTTATCAAAAAAATTACATAACCATGTTCCTTGAACTGTCTGATGTGGCAGCGCTCATGCCGCAGCCAGTCTTCGTCTGCTAAAAAATCTTGTTTAGAAACATGGTGTAAATGAATGGTGCTTCCAAGTACGAGGGCTACTTTATCTGCACCCAGTTTATAGGCGGCTATTTTTGCCCAAAAGCTATTTTCCCGAAGGCGATAATTTACTTCATCGGTCATTGATCTACTGATTGCCATGCTTCCAAAATTTCTTCCGCATGTTGTTTGCTTTTGGGCTTTTCGATCACTTTCACCATCACGCCCTTTTCGTTGATGAGAAATGTGGTTCGTAATAAACCCATGTATTTTTTACCGTACAATTGTTTTTCGCCCCAAACACCGAATTTATCGATGATGCTTCTTTCTGTATCCGCAATGATGGTGAAAGGCAGCTTGTATTTTTCTTCAAATTTTTTGTGGCTTTTTACATCGTCTGCACTGATGCCAATAATGTGGATACCCGCTTTTTTAAGTACCGAAAAATTATCTCTGATATTGCAGGCTTGTACTGTACAGGTGGGTGTACTGTCTTTCGGATAAAAATAGATCACTAATTTTTTTCCTTTGTAATCTGCCAGCGACACTGGTTTTCCGTTCTGGTCGATGCCTTTGAATGCGGGGGCTTTTTTGCCTTCTTCTAATATTGCCATGTTGTTTATCTTGTAAATTGATAGGTTTTGGTAGATGTATTTCCCACCTGGTCTGTGGCAGTGATCACCAATTCGTGCGAACCCGGCCCACAATATTCATCAAATTTGTAGATGAAATTCCTGCCTTTGTCGTTGCTGAAGCGGATCCATTTGCCGTTGAGCGTGGCGGTGAAATCATCAATTTCTTCTGTATCGTCTTCAACAACAAACAACAGTCTGCTTAGTTTAGCAGTGTTCATGTTATTTGTAAAGCCAACCGGCCTGATGCTGGGAGGAATAGTGTCTAGTAGCAACTGATAATTGCCAAATTCTCTAAAACTGGCTTTGTACCAACCGTTGTGGTAATGGGCTTTTTTATAGTCTTTTCTGCTTTCGTAATACCGATACATCACCACTTTACCGGTATCTACCATACTAAACCATCCTTTGATGCTGATGGGAAAATAAGTATGCACTGGCACTGTGGCCTGGTGAAGTTGGTATATTGGTTGGCCATTTACATCTTTGGTTTGTTTGTAGTTAAAATGAAAAGAGTCGTAAATGGCATTGGGTGGAAGGTGAAATTGCACCTGGTCGTTTTCAAAAATATTGAAGAAACCCGGGTGAAAAGTCTGTTGGGTTTGCGCAGGTATATTTTTTCTGATGGCCGATAAACCAGTGCTATTGATTTCAAATTTGATGGTACTGCTATTTCCATTGGGATCGGCCACTTGAATGCGGATGTTGCGGGCATCATCGGCCCCTAATTGCAGCACACCATCACTTCCATTGCTGGTATAAATAACATCGTGGTTGCCCGGCAACTTGCTTAGGTGTTGCAGGTAAGGCCCACCGGAAGCGCGGAGTTTGAAATCGATGTGGGCATTGAGGTAGCGGGTTTCGAGATAGCTGATGTTATTCATCTGAAAGCCAATGACCGGTTTGTTATTGTCGTACAACACGGCTTCGTAAATACCATTTTGGTTGGTAGAACCTGTATAACGATCCCAAGCGGTGATGGCGAAACTTACTTTTTGGGTGTTGATGGAAATTTTGCCGCCCACAGGCATGTACACACCATTTACTTTTTTGAGTGGATAAATTTTTGGGGTTTGTTCGTAGGTACTTTGGCTCCTGTCGTACACAGCAAGGCGTAACACATCGGGTGCAATGTTATCGGGAATGGGAAAGCCCATCAGCAAAGGATTCAATACTTTATCTGTTTTGGTATCCCTTATTTCAAAATGCAAATGAGGCCCTTGAGAACCGCCAGTATTGCCGCTGTAAGCAATCAGCATCCCTTTTTCTACGGGGAAAAGATCGGCTGGCAGATCCATGAATAATTCCCAGCTTTCCATTTTATACTGCTGCTCTTTGATGTATTTTTCGAGCGCTGGATAAAAATCGTTGAGGTGCGCATAAAGGGTTGTCATGCCATTGGGATGATTAACATACAATGCCCTGCCAAAACCCCATGGTTCAATTTTTACTTTGGCAATGTATCCATCTGCAGCCGCCAGTATCGGTTTGTTTTCTACCTGTTCGGTTCTGCAATCGAGGCCCATGTGGTAATGGTTGGCCCTGAGTTCGCCGAAGTTGGCTACCAGTGCTTTGATGGCGCCTACTGGCCATTGAAAATATTGTTGTGGATATTGCTTTACGGGCATAAATGATTGGGCATTGGCAACCCCGCCCTCAGTGATCAGCAAAAGTATTGCGGCTAAAAACACCCTATAAAAACTCCTATCCTCAGTGATTAAAATTTTTCCTACATTCATTGATCAATTCAGTTTCCGGTTTTTACAAATCTACTCAAAACACTTAGCTTATGAAGCAGTTATCCGTTCTCGTTTTTATTTTCACATTTTTTTGTAGTATATCTTCTGCTCAGGAAACATGCAAAGTTTTGCAAACTTCCATTGAAGGCACCTACACCGGCGATTGTGCCGGAGGCAAAGCCAATGGAAAAGGAAAGTCTATAGGTGCACATACTTACGAAGGAGAATTTAAAGCCGGCCTTCCTGAAGGAGAAGGTACTTACACATGGCCGAATGGCAATACTTATACCGGCAGTTTTAAAAAAGGCAAGATGGATGGCAAAGGACAAATGAATGGAAAAACGGCAGCTGGCAAGGATTCGGTACTAATCGGTTTTTGGAAAAAAGATAAATACGTAGGTGAATTTGAATTTCCGCACCAAGTGAAGGACCAATCAGGCAAGGTAGTAAAGGTGAACATCAGCCTCATTAGCAAAGGCGATAAAACAGGCAACATCAACATTTCTAGCAGTCAGGCAGTAAGTTCTGCTCCTGCAGGGAGCAATGCAGTGCCTGCCATTACAGAGATCTATGTTATTGCCGGACAATACATCAGTAAAACAGCTTCCGTCCTAAGTAAAACGAGTGTATTACGCCTACAGCAAATGATATTCCCTTTCAGAGCCCGGTTTGTTTACAACACTGGAGATGTGTTCGAAGCCGTCTTTAATGAAAAGGGAGATTATGAGGTAACCGTAAACTTACAGTAAGAAGTACATTAAATTTGTTTATAGGCGTCGTAAAATTTGCGACGATTCTTTTTTACTTGTACTTTTGCACGCCGCTCCAAAAACGGTCCTTCTTATCATGCCTAAAAACAACTCCATTCAATCGGTTTTAATTATTGGATCTGGTCCTATTGTTATTGGCCAGGCTTGCGAATTTGATTACAGTGGTACTCAGGCCGCTCGCAGCTTACGCGAAGAAGGCATCAAGGTAATCCTGATTAACAGCAATCCTGCTACCATTATGACGGATCCCATGATGGCAGACAGAGTGTATTTGTTGCCGCTTACCGTTGAAAGCATTGAGCAAATTCTGGAAGAAAATAAAATTGATGCAGTGTTGCCCACCATGGGCGGACAAACCGCTTTGAACCTTTGTAAAGAAGCCGATGAGTTGGGCATTTGGGAAAAATTCAACGTGCAATTAATTGGGGTTGACATCAAAGCCATTGATAAAGCAGAAGACAGAGAAAAATTTAGACTGTGGATGATTGAAATGGGTATTCCTGTTTGTGAAGCTAAAATTGCCAACTCCTTTTTAGAAGGAAAAGAATTTGCACAGGAAATAGGATTTCCTTTGGTACTGCGACCATCTTTTACCCTTGGTGGATCGGGTGGGAGCATCGTGTTCAAAAAAGAACAATTAGACGAAGCGCTCAACAGAGCCCTCACCGCTAGCCCAGTGCATGAAGTGTTGGTAGAAAAAGCAGTATTGGGATGGAAAGAATTTGAACTAGAACTGTTGCGCGATAATGCCGACAATGTTGCGATCATTTGTACTGTAGAAAATTTTGATCCGATGGGTGTTCATACAGGGGATAGCGTAACCGTAGCACCGGCCATGACCTTAAGTGATACTGCGTTTCAGCTGATGCGTAATACTGCTATCGCTATGATGCGCAACCTCGGTAACTTTGCGGGTGGTTGTAATGTGCAGTTTGCCATGAACCCACAAACAGAAGAAATTATAGTGGTAGAAATTAACCCAAGGGTGAGCAGATCTTCTGCCTTGGCCTCTAAAGCAACCGGATATCCCATTGCAAAAGTGGCTGCCAAACTAGCAATTGGGTACAACCTCGACGAATTAAAAAATCAGATCACCCAATCAACCTCGGCTTATTTTGAGCCGGCATTGGATTATGTGATTGTAAAAATACCCCGTTGGAATTTCGACAAATTCAAAGGGGCCGATGATACCCTTGGTTTTCAAATGAAAAGTGTGGGTGAAGTAATGGGCATCGGCAGAAGCTTTGCAGAAGCCGTTCAAAAAGCTTGTCAGAGTTTAGAAAACGAAGCCGTTGGTTTGGGCTATTATGGCAAAAGTCTGATGCACGCCGATGAACTGATCGAATACATCAAGATACCAAAATGGGATCGCATCTTCCGCATAAAAGATGCGCTGATGGCGGGTGCCAGTGTGAAAAGAATTTGTGAAAGTACCTTGATAGATCGTTGGTTCATTTACCAGATTCAGAAAATTTGCGATTGCGAAAAACAAATTGCGAAATACGGATTGGATACTTTGCCCGACGATTTGCTCACCGAAGCAAAAATGCTGGGCTTTAGTGATGAACAAATTGTACGTATCATGCAGGAAGACGATGCTGATAAAATTTACCAGCGCCGCAAAGCCATGGGGCTTACCCGTGTGTTTAAAATGGTAGATACTTGCAGTGCTGAGTTCGAAGCAAAAACGCCTTATTTCTATTCTACTTTCGAAAACAAAGCGGTGGGCGATCAGCTGCGCTCCAATGAATCTGTAAGGTCTGATAAGAAAAAAATAGTCGTACTCGGCAGTGGCCCCAACCGCATTGGGCAGGGTATTGAATTTGATTATTGCTGCGTACATGGTTTATTGGCCATCAAAGAATGTGGTTACGAAGCCATCATGGTGAATTGTAACCCTGAAACAGTGTCCACCGATTTCGATATTGCCGACAAACTTTATTTTGAACCAGTATTTTGGGAACATATCTGGGAAATCATAGAACACGAACAACCCGAAGGAGTGATTGTGCAGTTAGGTGGGCAAACCGCTTTGAAACTCGCCAAGATCCTGCACGAACGGGGCGTGAAGATCATTGGAACTTCTTTCGACAACATGGATATCGCAGAAGACCGTGGACGTTTCAGTGATATGCTGAAAGAATTGGAAATTCCTTATCCAAATTACGGTACGGCATTTAATACCGATGATGCCATTGAAGTAGCCAAGCAAGTGGGTTATCCAGTGTTGGTTAGACCGAGTTATGTGTTGGGTGGACAAAGAATGCGCATTGTGCTCAATGATGAAGAATTGGAAAAAGGCGTGTTGAGTTTGTTGAAACATTTGCCTGGCAATAAAATTTTGATCGATCATTTCTTGGATAGATGCCAGGAAGCAGAAGTGGATGCCATTTTTGATGGAGAAAATTTTCACATCATGGGTGTGATGGAACACATTGAACCAGCGGGTATTCACAGTGGAGATAGCAATGCGGTGTTGCCACAGTTCAATCTGAGTCCGCTCATCGTACACACCATGGAAGAATATGCAGAAAAAATTGCAAGGGCGCTAAACATCAAAGGATTGATCAACATCCAATTTGCCATCAAAGACGGTAATGTGTTTGTGATAGAAGCCAACCCAAGGGCCAGTCGCACCACTCCTTTCATCGCCAAAGCCTATCAAATACCCTATTTAAATATTGCTACCAAAATTATGTTGGGAGCAGCCAAACTAACGGATTTCACTTTCGAGAAAAAGATGACAGGATTTGCCATCAAAGAACCAGTGTTTTCTTTCAACAAATTCCCTGGGGTAAACAAAGAGTTGGGTCCAGAAATGAAGAGTACGGGTGAAGCCATTCGTTTCATCAAAGATCTGAGAGATCCTTATTTCCGCCAATTGTACAAAGAGAGAAGCATGCATTTGAGTAAATAAAATATCACAAATCGGTTAAATAATTTTTGACTCCGGTATAAATTGATACCGGATTTTTTTATGCCATTGTAAATATGAAATATTTATTTAATTTAGAGATAACAACTTAGGTTTAAGCAAGCCTTTTGATTTGTACAAAAGCCCACATAAATTATTGCATGAAATACTGTACCATCATACTAATACTGTTTTGCTGTTTACACTTTTCATTTGTTAACACAACCCAGAAAAAGATATGCCCTGTTAGTATTTGGCTTAATGATAGCAGCCAATTTGACAAGGAAATATTATTGGCCTTTAAAGGGGCTTTTGGCAAACACAAAATCAAAACAATTTCTAAATTTCAAATGAAAGAAATGGTTGAGAATGAAGTTGCCAGTGTAGCCCGTGCATATTTTGCCAATGGTGGTTCTGCTGGTTGGGATGAAGTCAAAGTGTACTTGTCTAATAATCAATCATATGTAGTTAATAGTGTGACAATTAAGATTTCTATTAGTAGCGACGGTATAGTTAGTGATACCATAAAGTGGTATAATAGCCCGCTACCAATGGATATGGTTAATATTAAAAAGAACCCATGGAAATTAGTAATTTTAGACAGTCTCCGATCCAATAACTTGTATGAAATAACAGATCAGGTGGTTGAAAAAATTATTGCCTCTGGAGAGTTAGCCCAAGAGTAAACAAGAAAATTCTAAAGCATTATTAGCGAGAAGATTCCCAAATTAATTTTCAATATTTTTGACTCCGGTATAAATTCATACCGGAGTTTTATTTTTTACAAGAACCAGCGTTCTACCAACATGCATCGATACTTCCTCCTCAACAAACCCCGCAACATGGTATCTCAATTTGTGAGTACACACGAAGTAGGATTGTTGGGCGATTTAAATTTTGAATTTCCGGAGGGAACACATGCAGTTGGCAGGCTCGATTTAGACTCAGAAGGACTTCTGATTCTTACCACTGATAAACGTGTAACCCGATTGTTGTTTTTGGCCGAAAAGCCCCACGAACGCAGTTATTTGGTGATGGTACAAAATAACGTAAGTGAAAACACATTGGCGTTGTTGAGAGAAGGTATTTCCATCAAAATAAAAAATGGGGAAGATTATAAAGCCACACCTGTTTCAGTTGATATTATTTCCGACCCTTTTGTTTTATACCCTCATGCCGAAGATCATCGAATGCAATATGAACACACATGGATGTTGATTACCCTAATAGAAGGTAAGTACAGGCAGGTGCGAAAAATGGTATTGGCCGCACGCCATCGTTGTTTGCGATTGGTGCGTTTGAACATCAGCGATATGCAATTAGGAACCTTGCCACCCGGTGAAGTAAGGGAATTAGACAGCGAAATATTCTACCAACTGCTTGGGATAAAACACCCCGATTTACCGTAAAAATCACGGAACACACAAACGAAGGGGTCGCTATTTTGAAGCATGATCCCGCACCTAACCCAAGTTCCTGTTTGGAAAAAAGCGCCCCTCATTCGGGTGTTGATTCCGCTGATGGCGGGCATCGTGTTGCAATGGTACACCCAATTTTGGATAGGTTTCATCGGCATTTCCTTCACTTGTTTTTTATTGGCTTTTGGTTGCACTTATTTTTTCAGCATAGGGTCTTTGTACCATATTCGAAAATTACAAGGCTTATTGCATGGCTTGGTTGTAGCTTGTTTCGGCATGCTCCTCTGCTGGCAAAAAGACCTTCGGCACAGCAGCAACTGGTATGGCCATTTTGTGAAAGACAGCAGCGTATTCATCATCCGCATCAATGAACCGCTCATTCAAAAAAGCAAATCTTACAAAGCAGAAGGCTCCGTACAATGGGTGTTGAAGGATGGCAAAAAAATGAAAGTGGAAGGCAACTTGTTGCTGTATTTTTCAAAAGACAGTCTGCCCCCCAACTTGCAATACGGCGATTTAATTTTGGTAAGCAGGCCATTGCAACCCATCAGTAACAGCGGCAATCCCGGCGCTTTTAATTACAAACGATACGCAGCATTTCAATTACTGTACCACCAACTGTTTTTAAAAGAGGAACATTGGGTGCCGCTGAAACAATCATCCATACAACCTTTCCGGCAGTTTTTATTTGATGCGAGAGCCAGCGTTTTAAACAATTTAAAACAATACATTCCCAATGCGCACAAAGAGTTGGGCATTGCAGAAGCCTTGCTCATTGGATACAAAGAAGACCTCGACAAAGAACTGGTGCAGGCATACAGCAATACCGGTGTGGTGCACATCATTGCCATATCTGGCTTACACCTTGGGCTCATTTTTGTGGTACTGTCGTGGTTGTTTAATCGTACGCCTGTTTTAAAAAAATCGAAACACTTAAAAGCGGTTCTGTTGATGGGTTCTTTGTGGTTGTTTGCATTGCTCACTGGTGGTTCGGCATCAGTGCTTCGCAGTGCGGTGATGTTTACGGTGATTGTATTGGGGAAATATTACTTCAAGCAATCTTCTATCTACAATTCGCTGGCAGCATCTGCATTTATACTGCTCTGTTACAATCCTTATTTTTTATGGGACGTAGGTTTTCAACTTAGCTACCTGGCGGTGTTGGGTATTGTGTTGTTGCAAAAGCACATTTACAGGGCCTATTATTTCAGGTATAGTTTGGTACGAAAAATTTGGGAAATGATGAGTGTGACCCTGGCCGCACAAATGGGAGCTTTTCCCATTTGCATTTATTATTTTCACCAGTTCCCGAATTTGTTTTTAATCACCAATATGCTGGCGGTGCCGCTTTCAACCATCATTTTATTTGGAGAAATTTTGTTATTGATGTTGGCCTGGATACCAATGTTGGTAAAGGGAATGGGTTACCTGTTGGGCTGGTTGATACAGCTTATGAACAATGCCATTTTGTATTTCGACGGTTTATCGTTTGCGGTATGGGAACCCATTTTTGCTTCGGTATTCAGTACATGGGTACTGTATGCTTTGCTGATCACCAGTTGCAGCTATTGGCTCCAGAAAAATAGAAAAGATGGGTGGGCAAGTATTGGCTTATTGCTATTGTTCGTGGGCTTACAAGTACAAAAGCAAATAGCAATAAATGCACAAAAAACCATGATCGTGTACAATGTATCTGGTAAACAAGCGGCCGACTTCATTGTACAAGATCGGTATTTGTTTATGGGCGACAGTAGCTTTAGAACAGATGCCTCGCTACAGCAATTTCATTTAAAACCTGCCAGAACTATGCTGCTAGCCAGTAAGGAAGTTTCCTCTTTAAATGGTTTGGCAAAGAATGGAGCTGGTTGGCAATTTTACGATAAAAGTATTTGGATCATTGCTGATTCAATTGCCGTACCAGACAGTTTGCTGCCCCAACAATTGGATGTGCTGATTCTGAGCAAAAATGCCCCGGTATTATTGACTGATTTCATTCAAATCACCCAACCCAAATGGGTAATAATAGATGCATCTAATAGTTTGTGGAAAACAGCACAGTGGAAAAAAGAGTGCGAAGCGCTAAATTTGCGCTTCCATTCGGTGGCAGAAGCAGGGGCTTTTGTAATGAAAGTCCATTCAAATGAATGAAAATTCAGTCGCTGATCGATGAAACACTTAACAACAACCATAACATCTGGAAAAAATGCTTCAGCCGGCGTTAGCAAATAAGAACTTCAAACTATGCAAAAAAAGATACAATCTGCCTTGATCTCCGTTTTTTATAAAGATGGGTTAGAAGATATTATTGTAGAACTTCAAAAAAATGGGGTGACTATTTACAGTACTGGCGGCACGCAGGAATTTATAGAAAAAATGGGCGTATCCTGTGTACCCGTTGAATCGCTTACCAGCTATCCTTCTATTTTGGGAGGACGAGTTAAAACCCTGCACCCATCTGTGTTTGGTGGCATATTGGGCAAAAGAAACGACGACATCCATCTGGCAGAAATGAAACAATACCAGATTCCAGAAATGGATCTTGTAATTGTGGATTTGTATCCATTTGAAGAAACTGTAAAAAGTACTAACGATGAACAATTGATCATCGAAAAAATCGATATCGGTGGTCCCTCAATGATAAGAGCTGCCGCTAAAAATCACCGCGACGTTACCGTGGTGGCTGCTAAAAAAGACTATCCCTATTTGGTAAATCTGCTCCGCGAACAAGAAGGCAGTACCACTTTAGAACAACGCCGTTTACTGGCCATCAAAGCCTTTGATGTATGCACAGCCTACGACAATGCCATTTCAAGCTACTTTAACCAAATAGCGGTGGATACGCCGTTCAACAAAGAAAAAAAGGATTTGCGTTACGGCGAAAACCCACACCAAGCGGCTACTTTTTTTGGCAACCTGAATGAGATATTTGAACAGCTGAACGGCAAGGAATTGTCGTACAACAATCTAGTAGATGTAGATGCTGCCATTGCACTCATCAAAGATGTGAATGCCGGCGATATCAATGGCACTTGTTTTGCCATCATCAAACACACCAATGTGTGCGGGGTGGCTGCAAGGCCTGCCATCAAAGCTGCATGGGACGCAGCGTTGGCGGGTGATCCGGAAAGTGCTTTTGGAGGTGTATTGGTCACCAACGCCACAGTTGACCTCGCGACCGCAGAAGCCATCAATGAAATATTTTTTGAAGTGTTGATTGCCCCTGCATTTGATGAAGAGGCATTGGCGGTGTTGCGTTCTAAGAAAAACAGGATCCTGTTGCAATTTACCAATGCTGCATTGCCCACCATTCAATATAAATCATTGTTGAACGGAGTGCTGCTACAAAAAAACGATGAAGGCAATTTTGCCGAATGGAAGGAAGAAGGCGGTAGAACCAGTACTGAAAAGGAAAAAGCAGACCTGCTGTTTGCCAACATTATTTGCAAACATTTAAAAAGCAATGCCATCGCATTGGTGAACAACAAACAGTTGGTTGGAAAGGGTTGTGGACAAACCAGCAGGATAGATGCCCTGCGTCACGCCATCGACAAATCGAAACAGTTTGCTTTTGATTTGCAGGGCGCCGTATTGGCAAGTGATGCTTTTTTCCCGTTTGATGATTGCGTTAAAATTGCGCACGAGGCAGGCATTGTTTCTTTTATTCAGCCGGGAGGTTCTATCAGAGATGCAGATTCTATTGCCTACTGCAAGGCAAACAATCTGGCCATGGTGATCACTGGCATGCGTCATTTTAAACATTAATTTTTAAACATTCATTGCTATTATTGGCTTCGCGAAAATAATAAAACAAACAAATTGGCTTCAGTAAAAACAAAAGGGTACATAGCCCTTGCTACCACTTGTATTGTGTGGGGTACCACATGGATAGCCAGTAAAATTGGTGTGCAACAAATTCCTGCGCTTCAATTGGCGGCCTTACGGCAGCTATTTGCCGGCCTCTTTTTTGTAGGCTTCTTTCTTTTTTATAAAAAATTAAAGCTACCCACTGTTGCACAATTCAAGTGGATTACAGTAATGGCCATACTAATGTTTGTATTTGCCAACGGACTCAGCACTTGGAGTTTAAAACACATTCCCACTGGTTTGAGTGCCCTCATTGGAGCCTTGTATCCTCTAAGCGTGGTGATTATTGAACGGGTGTTTTTTGATGTTCGCAACATAACCATCCTTACTTTTGTCGGCCTGTTTCTCGGGCTTTCAGGTCTGGGAATCGTGTTTTACGAACATGCTTTTGATAATCTCAACAGTGGCTTTTTGTGGGGGCTGGGCCTGTCTGTTTTTGCGATGCTGAGTTGGAGTATAGGCACTATTTTCCTTTCCCGCAATAAAGCCAATATCAATCCTTATTATGGTACGGGCTGGCAAATGCTCATCGGATCGATGATGTTGTTTTTAGTATCGGAAACCACACAATCTACGGTACCGCTCTCCAGCATTTCACTCAACAATTGGTTGGTGATTGGCTATCTGGTGCTGTTTGGTTCTATCATTGCTTTTGCAGCATTTATTTATTCCTTTAAAGTATTGCCAGCGGCCATTTCTTCATTGTACGCTTATGTGAATCCAATAGTAGCCATGGTAGTAGCCGCCATTATTTTAAAAGAAAAATTTACCATCAATATTTTGTGGGGCGCCATTGTAACTTTAATTGGAGTGTACCTCGTAAACCTCAGCATCAAGCTTAAGCAGAAGAAACCGTTGCTGGAACCTGAGCTATAAACTGCTCATACATCGCTCTCCAACCTTTAAAAAGCAACCCTGTTCCAAGAAAATTGTTGTGTACGATTGTAATCATTTGTCCATTTACAGCTTGGCATTGCTGCAAGTAATATTGTAATTCTGAAAGAGAAGTATTGGCATCTTGCTGTTGCTCATAAAAACTATTGGCATCCATCCAGCAAAAAGGAAAAATGCGCAATGGACTGGTGTTTTCTTTGGCTAAGTTGTACCAAAAAAAAGGAGCTGCTACCGATGCCCTAAAACCATTGATGCTTCCATAGCCCATGCTGTATTCCTGTGTGATGCCAGCTTCAATCAACTCTTCATAAGTTTCTGGCAAATTGAGCCGGATATAATGTTGCCTACTGAGTGTAATGGGTTTATCCGTTGCTGATTCTAGGATCTTTTTTTCTTTACGAATCGTATGTACATTCCCATAACTTTTCCAAGAGGGATGAATACCTATTGTATATTTTTTGGCATGCTGTTTAAACAAACGCCACATGCGAAAGCTATAGGGAGAAATATTTTTATCGTATTGCCCTCTGCTGGATGCAACTAAAAAAAAGTAAACAGCACTCAATGTATGTTTGCTGTGTAACTCATGCAGCAATTGATACACATCGTAAGGATCTTTTTGTAACCCTACCAACACTGCCACTCTGCTCAAAGAAGGCGATTTTAAAAAACCACCAATATTGCGCAACCAACCTTTTCCTTTGAATGAATAGGCAATGTCGATATCATAAGTAGGTGTAAAACGAAAGGAAGGATGTTTAAAACTTATTTCAGGAAAAACCGTCTCTATTTTTTTTGCAAGATCCGCAATCCAAATTTGTACCAGCGGCTTGTTTAAAAATCCAACCCGGTAAGCCAATGACGCGGTGTGCGGAAAACGTCCATACTCGTCTTTGGTATGCGGAAGGTACTCTTCGTACCTGGTTAATAAATAAAACGAAGCTGCAAAAATATCGAAGCCAGCATCGCCTGATTCGCTTTTAAAAAATGCAATGGTTTTGTTCCACTCGAAACAATGGATAGCTTGTTCTCGAATATTTTTTTCGAACAAGAGGGTATGTGGAACTACCTGAAATTCATTCGACGAAAATTTGCTATCGCTGTAATTGAGCTTCGGACCATCATGCGCTCTGAATGCTTCAGAATCGATGGTGAATTTATAACCCACACCAAGTTGCTCCTGAAAAATAAAATGACAGATGTATTGCAAACGACTGCTGCTGGTATGGGAGTAAATGAGCAAACTCATTATTTTTTTAATCTTTCCTTCCACATTTCGTTAAAGGTTTTTTGACTGAAATTTAAATCGGCCCTGTTTTTTTTCCAGTCTTTGAAGAGCCCGTTCACCACTTTGTTTTTCAAATTTCCGTTGCCCATGTTCATCATGCCACGGTTTAAGCTGGCCAGTTTCCACATTTTCCAAGCCATGCGTTCAGGCAATGTAGTGAGACCTTCATCCACGGATTCTTTCCGGTTGTCTAACAACAATTCGTGTAGGTTTATTTTAACAGCGCATACCTCTGTACAATTTCCGCAAAGAGAAGAGGCGAAGCTGAGGTGTTTAAAATTTTCCATCCCCTTCAGGTTGGGTGTGATGATGCTGCCGATTGGTCCACTGTAGGTAGCACCATATGCATGACCACCAATATTCTTATAAATGGGGCATGCATTGAGGCAGGCGCCGCAACGGATACAGTACAAACTTTCTCTTTGTTTAGGATTGTCGAGGATATGGGTGCGACCATTGTCTAACAGAATCACGTACATTTCTTCTGGCCCATCGGTTTCCTGCGTTTGTTTGGGACCGCTGATGATGCTGTTGTAACAGGTAATTTTTTGTCCGGTACCAAATGTACTCAGCAACGGCCAGAACAGCGCCAGATCTGTGAGTGATGGAATTACCTTTTCGATGCCCACAATTACAATATGTGTTTTAGGGAACGCGCAACTTAATCGGGCATTGCCTTCATTTTCGGTTACGGCAACGCCGCCAATATCGCTGATGATGAAGTTGGCGCCTGTGACCCCTACTTCTGCCTCCACATATTTTTTTCTTAGAATATTTCTGGCCACCAAAGTAAGTTCGGTAGGAGTCAATTTTGGGTCTGTCCCCAGTTTTTCTGCAAACAATTTTGCTACGTCTTCCTTGCTTTTGTGCATGGCAGGTGTAACAATATGGTAAGGTGCTTCACCGTCTAACTGCTGAATGTATTCACCCAAATCGGTTTCAATGCTTTCGATGCCATTGTCTTCCATGGCCTGGTTTAGGTGAATTTCTTCGGTAACCATACTCTTGCTTTTCACCAGCGTTTTGCAATTTTTTTCTTTGCAAATGCGTAGCACGTGCTCAATAGCTTCTGTGGCATTTTCTGCCCAAATTACTTTACCGCCTTTTTTGGTGAAATTGAGTTCGAATGTTTCCAGTTGTTGATCGAGCGTTTCGATGGCTTTCCATTTTATATTTTTTGCACGCTCTCTGGCCTGGTGCACATCTGTAAACTGTTCTTTGCCCTTTGGAACAACAGCATCGTAACGACCAATATTAAACGCAATTTTTCTGCGGTGCTCTAGGTCAGCAGATTTCACTGTGCTTTTTGCTAAAAATAAATCAGATGTTTCAGACATATAAACGGTTGTTGTAGATATGTCCATGGCTATTGTATGGCCTAATGGTACCTATCTGGGTTATTTGCTACTGCTGTAAAGATATTTAGTTCCTTTTAAATAGTGCTGTTATGAATATTTCCTTGGCAGATTGTAATACATTTATTAAACAAAAAAGCTGCGGACCTGTTCAGGATCCGCAGCTTTACATTCAAATTAAGTTGTTATTGTCCAACCATAAATACAGCGTTGCTGAACATGAGTTTACCATTCTCCCAGAAATTGCGGAACAGCAGGTTATCGGCTAGATATACCACCGCACCGTTGCCTAGGTCTTGCACGCCAAACAACAAACCGTCTTTTAGTTTCGGGCTCAGTTTATGGCCTACAAAACCCGCCAGTTGGTTTTCTTTTTTAAGAACGCCAGCATTCCATCCACCTTCTTTGATGAATTCATACACTACATTGTCCATTTTTAAGGTATAATAATGTTTTGGATAGCCGTACATGAGCGGGTGTGAATTGTCTACGTCTACTTTAAAAATGGCGCCAGGGGTAAATTCGGCAATACTGGATCTTTCTCTTTCGCTGTAAGGGCGCAAAGGTTCATAAGGATCTTTTTTGCTATTGCTGTCTTCTTCATTGGCAACCTTTGTTTTGATATTGCTCCAGTCTAATTTAGAAAGCTGCCCTACGGCCGATTCCATGGCCACTACTCTTCCGCCGCTGCTGATCCATTTTTCCAGTTTTTCGGCACTCGATTTTTCGCTCAGGAAACGATAACGCCCATCTGGCATGATGATGACGTCGTATTCGCTCCAATTTACGCGATCAAAATCATTTGCATTCACCAATGTGATCTTATATTTTAATTCATTGTCGAAAAAATTCCAAATTTCACCGGCTGAATAGGAGCTTACATTTTCTCCTGTTAACAAAGCCACTCTGGGGGCTTTGATGGGGTGAACGTAATAACTTCCAAAATCGAAACCTTTGTCTACCATACCCGATTTCACCGCATACATTTTAGTATGATGGGCATTGCAGATGGTAGCTACTTCTTTCCAAAGATCAGCACCGAATTGTTCGTTGCCTTTTTTTAAAATGATGATAGTGCCACTTCCAAACGATTCGTTGTTGGCTTCAAAATAAGTTTCAGAAATACGCAATTTGATGCCTTTCTCCAACAGCTGTGCTACGCAAGCGGCGCTGTTGGTAGCTTCCCAGCGAATTACGTAACCGTATGCATCGATGGTGGGGTTGTTGGTTGTGATGGCTGCTTTTTTAGGCAGTACATTTATCCGCTGTGTGCTGGCATAGGCATTTAAACCATAAACATACGGCAACGACCATGCAGTAATATCGTATGTGGCAGAATCTACTAGTTTCGAACTTGGCTCAAAGAGTACATTCGCCATCACGCCTCTTGGTTGTGATACCGAAACAACGATATCGTTGTTGTTGATATTAAAATTTTCTTCTTTTCTGTTATGGTAATTGAATCCTTTTGCTGAGCCTGATGCCGTACCATATTCAATTCCGTTCTTATCAAGCAATTGCAGTAAAGCGCGAATTTTTCCTTCGTCGGCAGGGTTGTTTTTAATCACATAAGTTTTATAAGTCCCTATATTTCCAGCATTGGCATCGCTGAAAAATTTCCTGTATTCTTTCAACAATTTTCCTGCATTGGTAGCGGCTACTTCAATGGTGCTGAGTCCGGTGGTGTGGTGATGAATGGCTCTGTCAAACAAAGTAAGCGTATCTCCTTCGTCTGTGTGAACACCTAGTCCGCCCTGAGGACCGCCGCCCTGTTCGTAGGTCATGCCAATAGATCCATTGTAAATGGGATAAGTATCACCATACGACGGGTAAAACAGATCGAAGGTTTCTTTGGTAAAATACAACCAATTGTTTTTATCAAAATACCTAGCATGATTTTTTCCGATGGTTACTTGAAAATCTCTTTGCCAGTTGGTGATGCTCTCATGATAGGGCTGTGCAGCAGGTGCAAAATAATAAGGCTGGTTAACGCCTTGCTCATGAAAGTCAACATGAATCTGCGGCATCCATTGCAAATACTGAAGATTGCGTTGTCGGCTTTCTACCTGTGTTTGCCAGGCCCAATCGCGGTTGAGGTCAAAATTATAATGGTTGGTTCTTCCGCCCGGCCATGGTTCTATGTGTTCTCTAGCATTTGTAGAAGGATTGTATTGGTTGCCCACAACGCCATTGAACCAGTTTACATACCGATCTCTTCCATCAGGATTGAGGCAGGGATCAATGATGACAACGGTATTCTTTAACCAATTTTTAGTTTGATTGTTGTTGGGATCGGTCAATGCAAAAGCCGTGAGCATGGCTGCTTCTGAAGAGGAAGTTTCGTTCCCATGCACATTGTAACTTAGCCATACAATGGCCAGACCATCTTCTGTTGGTGCCATTCTATCTTTTGCCAGATTGGCCAAGCGCATGTTGTTCAGGCGAATATTTTCGAGATTGCTGATGTTTGCAGCAGTAGAAATAAAAGCCAGGTACAAGGGCCTGCCTTCGTTGGTACTGCCGTATTGTTGCAGCTTCACCATGTCGGGAGCTTTTTCTGCCAGCTGCTTAAAATAATTAACCACCTGGTGGTGTGGGGTGAACCTGCTGCCGATGCGATAACCCAAAAACTGGTCGGGCGATTGCAATTGCGCCTGGCTGCTGCAGACAATGAGGATAAAAGAAAACGATAAAAAAAATTTTTTCACAATCTGTTTATTTGTTGAAGTAGAAAGGTTGATAAAGCAAAAGTCTGCAATTTTGATGGATTGCAGACTTTTTACAAAAATTGATTTTAAATGTTAGTACCCTGGATTTTGAACTAAGATTGAAGGCCCTACGGCATTAATTTGATTTTTCTCAAATATGAACGGGCAGTGGTGGTATTGTAAACTCGTTAGAAAAAGAGGTGATCATCAAAACAAAGAAAAAAATACATCCGTATAAAACGGTAACAGGTTTTGAACTGGATACGCTGAAATTGTACAATTATGCAGACAACCATCCTGCATTTGCATTTTTCGATATTGACTACGTAAACGATCTACATGGAGTATATCCGCACAAATTCAAACAATTATTTGTGGTATGGTTTAGAGGGGTTGAATTAAATAAAATAGTTTGTTCAAAAAATGCTGACTGGAAATAGGTCTCCTAAAAAGGGTAAGCTGTGATGGGCATTCTTTTAAAATGTGTAATACAATGTTAAACATAGTGACATAATAACACTTCTTAACTTAATTAGTCAGGAATCTCCCTAAAATGAAAATGTAGTATCGTTTTTGCAATAGCTATTTAAAAAAATCCATGCTCGCAATAAAAAATATGCAGTTTACCCGTTTGTACAAAGTGAATGGTTACTTAAAGGAATTTAATTTTCGTAAATCAAACTCAAACAACGAAGGAAAAGTTAGTGTAGACACCATTGATGACAGAGGCAATCGCATCATCTTTTTTATGGAAAAAGACAACACGGGATGGAAGCTGGTTACAACTGATTTGCCTTCTTGGGTATTAGAGCAGGAAACCAATTTAAACGAAGCCATTCTAGAAGGATTGTCTGCAAAATAAGGTGTAAAAAATGCGTGATGTATGATGGATACAGCACGCATTCAAAACGTAGTTGTTTTTTATTTTAGAACGCCCAATTCCTTTCCTACTTTGGTAAACGCCGCAACAGCTTTGTCTAAATGGTATTGATCATGTGCTGCACTCAATTGCACCCGGATGCGAGCCTGACCTTTTGCAACCACTGGGAAGAAGAATCCAATTACATAAATACCTTCTTTTAATAATTGTGCTGCAAAATTTTGCGCCAACACTGCATCATACAACATGATGGGAACAATAGGATGATCACCCGGTTTGATCTCGAACCCTGCTTCAGTCATTTTGGTTCTAAAAAATTTGGTATTGTATTCTAATTTGTCCCTCAATACGGTGGTCTCACTCAACATATCCAATACAGCGATGGATGCGCCAACAATACAAGGAGCAACGGTATTGCTAAACAGATATGGCCTGCTTCGCTGACGCAGCATTTCTACAATTTCTTTTTTACCTGATGTGAATCCACCGCTGGCGCCACCCAATGCCTTGCCGAGTGTGCCGGTGATGATGTCTATTCTGCCCATCACATTTCTATATTCATGCGTGCCCCTGCCGTTTTTGCCTAAGAATCCACTGCTGTGGCATTCGTCAATCATTACGATGGCATCGTATTTGTCTGCCAAGTCACAAATTTTATCTAATTGAGCAATGGTACCATCCATACTAAACGAACCATCTGTAACAATCATGCGACTGCGCAGGTGTGCAGCTTCTTTCAGTTTTACTTCCAAATCATCCATGTTGTTGTGCTCGTAGCGGTAACGTTGTGCTTTGCACAATCGTACCCCATCAATGATAGATGCATGATTGAGTGCATCACTAATGATGGCGTCCTGTTCATTAACCAGTGGTTCGAACAAACCTCCATTTGCATCAAAAGCAGCAGCATACAAGATGGTATCTTCTGTACCTAAAAACTCCGCTAGCTTTTTTTCCAATTCTTTGTGAATGTCTTGTGTGCCGCAAATAAAACGCACACTGCTTAAACCATAGCCACGGTAATCAATAAATTTTTTGGCAGCTTCTACTACTTTTGGGTGAGATGATAAACCAAGGTAGTTGTTGGCACAAAAGTTTAGCACAGATGTGCCATTCACAATAATCTCGGGACCCTGTTCGCTTGTGATCACCCTTTCTGTTTTAAACAATCCTGCCGATTCAATTTCTTCTAATTCGGTTTTTATGCGTTCTGCAAAAGCCTGATTCATATAAATTTTTTTATGTTGAGCAATGTTGCGTAAAGCTACGGAAAGCGTTTCAGAGCGGCTATTTTGAAGGGGAAAAATCGGGTTCAGTACATTGTATTATTGCGCAATATGCCTTTATGATATGCAAGATTTTAACATATACCTTTTAAAGCGTGTAACTTTTATCGTTTAATTTCGTTCCACTGCTTAAACGTAGATATGTACCGCAAAAAAGAAATATGGTTGTTATATGCACTGGTTACAATGTCAGCGATGGTAATTGTGGCAGCTGAAAACCCTGCATCCTCTACCGATTCATCTAAATGGATAAAATGTACAAAATTAAATGTGCCAGCATACCTTCCGAACCCTCATCCATTTATTATAGATGCCATTTTTAGGAGTAAAGTATAAATATTTTCCGGAGACTGTAACTTTTAGTTTCCCGCTACGTATAACGATCAAACAGATAGCAATTTTACCAAGTACGATCACATTTTATGACTGAGAGAGAATACAATGAATGTGTACAACAATTTGCGGATAACGTATATCGTTTTATCCTCAAAAATCTTCGGCATCAGGAAGATGCAAGAGATGTGGTGCAAAGCGCATTCGAAAAATTATGGGTCAACAGAGATGTGGTGCAAACAGAAAAAAGCAAGTCGTACTTATTCACCATTGCTTACAATCAAATGATTGATTTTATCAGAAAGCAAAAAAGGATTCAACTGAAAGACAGTTTTTCGGAAATGGCGATGGGATCGGGAAGTATTGGCTTCAGTACCAAAAGAATTTTAGAAGAAGCACTGAGTAAACTGAACGAAACACAAAGAAGTTTGGTAATGCTAAAAGATTACGAGGGATACAATTACGCAGAAATTGGTGAAATAATGGGTTTAAATGAAAGTCAGGTTAAAGTTTATCTGCACCGGGCACGATTGCAATTGAAAGCGTATTTGGTGAACATAGAAAATGTATTGTAAGCATTGTCATTGCGGTTTAAATGAAACAAAATAAATGAATATCAATCTCCATAATTACGAAACGTTTTTTTTGATGTATGTCGACAATGAACTGTTGGCTACGGAGCGGGAAATGGTAGAAGCCTTTGTAGGCAAGTATCCATACCTGCGCGAAGAACTGGAGTTGCTGCAAGACACTGTTTTGCAAATGGAAGATGACATAACCATAGACAAAACTTCATTGTTAAAATCTGCAGCTTTAGAAGACTGGATGTTGTTGCATTTAGACAATGAATTAACCGGCGACGCGAAAGATAAACTGTTACAGCATATTCAATCGAACGAGTCGCTTCAAAAAGATTGGAAACTGTTGCAACAAACCAAGCTTGATTCGCAAGAAGTTTGTGTGTTTGAAGACAAAGCGATCCTCTATCGAAAAGAAAAATCGAAGCTCATTAGGTTTGCTTATGTAAGATGGGCAGCTGCCGCAGCATTGATTGCAGCTGGTTTTTTTGTTGGAGTGAATAGGTTGAATAAACCAAAAGGAGCCAAGGTAGCTGTTCAACCCACACTTCCAAAAACAACTGCTGATAATACCAATAACAACGCATCCGCCACAGAACTGGTAAATACAGCAAATGGCGATAAGAACAATGGTGGTCAGACGGTTCCAAACGAAAACAATACCATTATTCAGGCAACCGATATCAGCAACCAACAAAAGCAGTTGGTAAGCAACAAAGAGGCTGTGCCTTTTAAAAGCAACAACAAAAAGTCAGCAATTTCAGAAGTACCTACACCTCAGCAAATGACATACGCCTCTTCTGAAAACAATAAAAACAATTTACCCGATAACAAGGCTATCGTAAGAAATACAGGAGGAGGCAATGAGCCACTGCTCAACACAGCCGGAACCCAGGATTTGTCTATGAACCTTATAGAGAAGCCAGAACAACGGCCGGGGATAAAAACGGCTGTTATCAATACCAGCAAAGAAGGCAATACAATGGTGATGGCATCTTTAAATACCAACAGAGACGACAACAACGACCACATATTTTTAATGGATGAAGACGATGTAAACCGCTCCAAAGCAGGCGTTTTTTTTAAGCGACTCAAAAGAACAGTAGCACGCACAGCCGGTGTAAAACCCGGCAATAGTCTAAAAATTGCAGGATTCGAATTTGCTGTAAAATAATCACACACATAAAAAATATATCATGAAAAAGTTCACCCTTTTAATGGCCATCGTATTAATAGCCATGAGCAGTAAAGCACAGAACGACACAACTGTAGCGGTTATTGACAGCACCAAAAAAAATACGAAGTCTGATACAATCAGAATTGGTAACATCGTTATCATTAAAAAAGCCAAAACCGAAATGGATTCAGATGCCGCCGACGATGGAGATAATGGCACTACTATACAGTGGAGTAGAAATACCAATAAAAAAAATTCGAAAGTTAGCACCAGTTGGTTTGAATTAGATTTGGGTTTTTCAAATTACAATGATCAAACCAATTATGCCAATGCCAACAACAGCGGCTACCTTGTAAACCGCCCAGGGAGTCCCGACCTTAGTGCCGGCGACTTTAAACTCAGAACCGGAAAAAGCGTCAATGTGAACATTTGGTTTTTTATGCAAAGATTGAGCCTGATCAAAAATTACGTGAACCTGAAATATGGTATGGGGTTGGAGTTGAACAACTACCGCTACAAATCAGCTATCAGTTACAGAGAAAATGGGTTTATTCCTTACAGCGGTGGCTTGCAAACCAGCAACGCATTTATTTTCAGAGATTCTATTGCTTTTAGTAAAAACAAATTGGCAGCCGATTATTTAACCGTTCCAATGATGCTCAATTTTGTGAGTAATCCAAATGATCGTAGAAGAGGCATTAGCGCAAGCTTTGGAGTAAGCGCAGGTTATTTGTATAGCCAGCGCAACAAACAAAAAAGCGATGCGCGCGGTAAAAAAACCAATAAGGGGGAATATGATATGGAAAGATTTAAACTCTCTTACATTGGCGAACTCGGACTGGGTCCGGTAAAATTGTATGGAAGCTACAGCCCTTCTTCAATGTACGAAAATGGATTAGATATCCGTCCTTTTACCATCGGCATCCGCTTTTCAAGTTTGTAAAATAAATAAATAGTAAAAAAGTCTATATAACTACTCTCTCAAAGCCTTCGTTTGTAAAGAAATCTATTTTCTGAGCAAGCGAAGGTTTTTTGTTGCTGAATGTTTATTTTGCAACATGGCTTCTACCAATTCTTTTTATAGCTATATCAACGGTTTCGAAAAAAAATTAAAGAAGATTGAGTTGAACCAACTTTCATGCTCTCCCTATGCCAAAAGGTACCTTCATCATTTATTACAAAACAGTACCTATTATCTTTCTATATATGCGCATGTATTAAACCATGCTGTACACAATGCAGCATTGCCCACAAGCCAAATGACATTGCTCGACTATGGATCTGGCAACGGTTTGCTGGGAATATTTGCCAAATATGCCGGCTTCGGAAAAGTATATTTATGCGATATTGATACCGCATTTGTAGAAGCTTCTCAAGAGCTTTCTACAATGTTAGCCGAGCCCATTTCGGGGTTTGTAACAGGTGGTTTAAAAGAGTTGTTGCTGCAACATCCCTCAACAAAACCTGATGTAATTGTAGGTACCGATGTTATCGAACACATTTACGATTTGAATGTATTTTTTGCTGATTTGCAAAGAATGAATTCTCAATTGATATCGGTTTTTACCACCGCTTCCAATCCGGATAATCCAATAAAATCTGCTTCGCTAAAAAAGCTACAAATAAAAGATGAAACCGTAGGTGGAGACCCCTCAGACTTTGCTTTGGCAGGTGCCGAAAAACATGAAGCCTTTGTAAAGATGAGGGCACAAATTATTAGAACAGCCTTTCCCGCATTAACCGAAAATAGCATTGTACTATTAGCAGTTGCCACCCGTGGACTTTACAAGCCAGCAATCATCCAAGCAGTCAATACTTTTTTGAATGATGGCAAGATGCCCGTATTGCCAATAGGGGAAAATACCTGCCATCCTTTAACCGGCAGTTTTACAGAAAGAATTATTCCTATCTACAGTTATCAAAAAATTTACAGCAAAGCTAGATTTAATTGTCATGTTTACAATGGGTTTTACAACTCACATGCGAAGGGGGTTAAAAAATTCATTAACCTAATATTAAATATTTTTGTGAAAATATTAGGCAGAAAAATAGCTCCTTTTATTACCCTAAAAGGTTCGCCCATTGTATAGTTAAGCCTATTTTTTGTTAATGTTATCCACAGCTATAAAATATACAGCTGTGGAACAACGTTTGAAGATTATACCACAAATATTTAAATAGGGCTTGCTCAATAACTCAGCCTAGGCACTATTTTAAAAAAGGTTACCCAATTGCAGTTACCTATAAATTTCACTCCGACTGTTTTGAGCATATAGTAATTGTATTTTATTAGGGACACAAGTGC
>JBIIPY010000095.1:0-10499 GCA_044342365.1 Ferruginibacter sp.
GGAGAATAGTAAACATCGTCTGGTGTTTGTCCGCTTCGGTATGCTGTACTGCAACTGGTAGCAGAGCCGATGATAAGGGCAGCAAGTAAAATTTTAATATTCATGGCATTAAGATTAAATAATTAAAAAATAAAGTTACCTTTTTTATTGGGATATCCTTCTAATGTAAAGTTGCAAAACAATTTGTTACAAGATATTTAAAGCATAAATATTCCTGTTAAATATCTCACAAATGGACATTGTACTACAAAAAGGTAGTTTTTCAGGTTGAATGCTTCTCCTTTCAGTAGCAGTTTAAAGCTGTCTGAATATTTAATATGTATGGCGATGGGGAAACGAGACAATGTTTTTAACACGAATAGGTGGCTCTAACCACGTGGTTATTTAAACTTTGGCAAAGCTGTAGAAGTTGTTACTTTTGTGCGCTTTCTGTTAGGAAAGTATCATTCAAAATAGTACATCATTCAAATAATAAACACCCAATTGGGCTGAGGATATGAGCAAAGAAATTACATCAAGGGCAGCAGATTATGCTCAATGGTACAACGATTTGGTGATCAAAGGGGGATTGGCAGATTATTCAGCAGTTAGGGGTTGTATGGTGATAAAGCCATACGGCTATGCGCTTTGGGAAAACATGCGCGATCAGTTAGACAAAAGGTTTAAAGAAACAGGCCACGTGAATGCATACTTTCCACTTTTTGTACCAAAGAGTTTATTTGAAGCCGAGGAAAAAAATGCGGAAGGGTTTGCCAAAGAATGTGCAGTAGTAACCCATTACAGGTTAAAAACAGATCCAGATAATAAGGGTAAATTAATAGTAGATCCAGCTGCCAAATTAGAAGAAGAACTGGTGGTGAGGCCTACAAGTGAAGCCATCATCTGGAATACTTACAAAGATTGGATTCAATCATACAGGGATTTACCCATTCTTATAAATCAATGGGCGAATGTGGTTCGTTGGGAAATGCGTACCCGTTTGTTCTTACGCACTGCAGAATTTTTGTGGCAGGAAGGACACACCGCACATGCTACCAAAGAAGAAGCTTTAGAAGAAACAGTAAAAATGCTGGATGTGTATGCCGAATTTGTGGAAGAATACATGGCGCTACCAGTAATAAAGGGTGTGAAAACGGTCAGTGAACGCTTTGCAGGAGCAGAAGATACTTATTGCATTGAAGCGCTGATGCAGGATGGCAAAGCATTGCAGGCGGGAACTTCGCATTTTCTTGGACAAAACTTTGCGAAAGCATTTAATGTGCAATACCTCACCAAAGAAAACAAGCAGGAATACGTGTGGGCTACCAGTTGGGGCGTGAGTACCCGTTTAATAGGAGCGCTCATCATGGCGCACAGCGACGACCAGGGATTGATTATGCCGCCAAAAATTGCGCCGCTGCAAGTGGTCATTATTCCTATATACAAAGGGGAAGAAAGCAAAGAGGTTATTGATGGAAAAGTGAGTGAGATCATGCAAGAACTGAAGGCCTTGGGCATAAGGGTTAAATATGATGACAACGACAACGCAAGACCAGGATGGAAGTTTGCAGAACATGAATTGAAAGGGGTACCTGTTAGAATTGCATTGGGGTTGAGAGATTTAGAAAACAATGTGGTAGAACTTGCCAGAAGAGATACCAAAGAAAAACAAACGGTATCTATTGATGGGCTTGCTGGCTACGTTAAAAATTTGTTGGAAGAAATTCAACAGTACATCTTCCAAAAGGCCCTTGTATTCAGAAACGAAAATATTCGCAAGGCCAATACCTGGGAGGAGTTTGTACAATTGTTAGATGAAAAAGGCGGATTCATATCTGCTCATTGGGATGGCACTGTGGAAACAGAAGATAAAATCAAACAACTAACAAAAGCCACCATCAGATGTATTCCATTGCAAAATGAACAAGAAGAGGGTACATGTATCTGCAGCAAACAGCCTAGTACGCAACGGGTACTTTTTGCAAGGGCTTACTAAAAGTTGGTTAAACATTGATTATATGGCGCAGTTTTTTAACTGCGCTTTTTTGTAGTATCGCTTTTTTTTAGGATATTCATGTTTCATCAAAACCAACTGCCCACTGTAAATGTAACCAGCAACATCCCTGATAATCCATATTTGCAATTTGATTTGTTGTTACTATTTTTACGCGGTCTTTCAATGCATATTTTTAACCTATCAATATTTATTTTAACAGCACCTAAACCAACATTTAAAATATGAACGAATTTAATCAGGATCAACTCACCCAATTAGATGTTCAGTACGATTCAGAGGCTAAAACAAGCTTGTTTAATTTAGGCAAATGGACTCGCTTTTTGTCGTGGTCTATTTTTATTTTTTCGGCAATTTTTTTACTCATGATTATTTTGGGGGCCACTGTGTTTAAAAGTTACTTAGGCCAAGTAATACCTGGTTTCTCTGAAATGGGTACAGGCATTTACATAGCTATTGCTTTGGGAGTTATCATTGGGGTGATCATATACGTAGCCGCTTTTTATTTTCTATTTACTTTTTCAACAAAAATCAAACAGGGTTTGCTTACAGAAGATACCGCCACCATTAATACTGCTTTGGGTTCTTTGAAAACCTATTTTATGATATCTACTGTTTTAGGGGCTTTGGCATTATTGATTAACTTTTTTACCACCATTTTTAATTAACACGTATGTACGAACAAACAAATAATTTATTAGCATTAGAAGCGGAAGTAAACCCAGAAGCCAAAGCGCATTTAGATGCTATTGGTAAGTGGGCAGTGTACAGCGCCGTAATAGGTTTTGTAAGCTTAGCTGTAAACATCCTTACATTCATTGTAACCCTCAACAATGTTTCCGAGTATGGCGCTGGGATGGGTGGAGTAAATTTGTTTCAAACTTTTTTAGTAACGGTTATTTCTCTTTTATTAAACATCACTTTGTACATGGCTGGTACCAATATAAAAAAAGGATTGTTGATGGCCGATCAGGGATTTTTTAATGTAGGACTAAAAAAACTGAACAATTACTTCATGATCTTGGGCATTTTGATGATCATTGTTTTTAGTATTGTTTTATTAGTGATTCTTTTTGGAGGATTGGCCAGTTTGATGGTTTAACCATTATTCTTTGGTAGCAAGGTAATTGTAGTCTTCGAGTAATTTTTCCAGAAAATCGAGGGTTGACAAACCGCTTTCTATTTGTAGCACAGATTTAATTTTGTATTCTACGCGGTAACCTAGGTCATCGTTCCTTCTTTTTTTGGCCTGTGTTACCACCGTTTTTATGGTGTTGATGTCATTGTCACTCAGTCGCATCACCTGTGGAAACATCACTTCATAATTTTTATTGTCTATTTGCATGAACACCGTGTCGCTCACACTCAAAGAAGAGCGGACATCAATAACGGCGGTTCCTGCGGCCAAATCGCCCAAACGCTGGCTTTTGTCTGTCATAGAGATACAAATCATTACACCAATGCCCAACAATGCGGTGATGATGATGTAGACGAATATCATTCCATCAGAGAAGTAAATGTATCCAAACAAAAACGGCCACTCAAAAAACTTGGTGATCCATCTTATAATGTATTGCCCAGCAGTGGCTTCGCCGCCTGTGAGGCTGATTACTCGAATGCCCATGATTCTTTTACCCACAGTTTGACCATTCATGGCTATTTCTGTGATCAATGAATAGAGCAACATCGGAATGGAGATCACCAAAATGTCTAATCCAACTTCACTTTCATTGAACCTGCTGAAATCTGTTCCGTCGTTAAAAATGCTTTTCATAGCATATAAATAGATAATGAGCAATCCAAAATCAATGATGTAGGCCAGTAGTCTTTTGTGGAAGGGAGCAATCTCAAATTCGAGATCGATGTTGAATACGGTATTGATTTGTACAGATGCCATGTTTTGCAATATACTGATCCATGCGGGGAATTAATACAAAACGATATTTTTTTATTCTAAAAAAAATCATCAAATTGTATCTACAATCTTCATCGCAGTATTGGGTTGATTTTTGAACATTATCTTTTTTTAAATGTTTCTAATAAAAAATGTCAACCTGCAAAATGGTTAAATAGAAAACGTACAACACCCTGAAGCTACCAACAGGTAATACGCAATGTAACAACTGGCACTATGAGAGAAGCGATGTTTATTAAAAAAAACGTGGAGAAGTGGAACAGTTACCAACGTGAAACTTCCACCAACCCCGATGAAACAGCTGAACGTTTTACAACGCTCATCGACGATCTTTCTTACGCCAAAACCTTTTATCCCAAAAGCCAGGTAACACGCTGGATCAATGGATTAGCCGCCAGCATTTACCAAAGCATTTACAAAAATAAAAAAGAAAAATTCAGTCGCCTCTTCGACTTTTGGAAGTATGAAGTTCCCACCACTTTTGCCAAATACCAACGCATCCTCTTATTTACCAGTTTCATTTTCATTCTTTTTGTTACAATAGGCGTTTGGGCTTCTATCACCAACCCAGATTTTGTGCGGAGCGTAATGGGGAATGGGTATGTAGACATGACGGAAGAAAACATTGCCAAAGGCGATCCTTTTGGTGTTTACAAGGATGAGAACCCCTTTAGCATGTTTATACGCATTGCATTCAATAACATCAAAGTAGCTTTTTTTACGTTTATTGGAGGGTTTACATTGGGCATTGTTTCCACCTATCTCTTGTGGACCAATGGTATTATGCTGGGATCATTTCAATACATGTTTTTCGAAAATGGATTGGGTTTACAATCTGTGTTGGTTATTTGGATTCATGGTACGCTAGAAATTTCTTCTATCATTATTGCCGGTACTGCGGGTTTTATTCTTGCAAACGGAATATTGTTTCCGGGAACTTATAAACGAATGGAATCATTTAAAAGAGGCGCCAAAGATGCAGCCAAAGTAATGATTTGTTTGATTCCCTTTTTTATAGCAGCTTCTTTTTTGGAGAGTTATGTAACACATTTAATGAGCCAGACCTACGACAAAGCCAATAATACGGGATTGCCCATTTGGTTGAGTGTACTTATTTTATCATTGTCTTTCTTATTCATCATTTGGTATTTTGTAATTTGGCCAATCCGACTTTCTAAAAAAGGACGTGTGGTAAAAAACAATGATATCATCAACCGCATGTACAACCGCAGTGCTTAAATACTTCCTCATTATATTATTGTATTGTTGCCAACCGGCTTTGGGAATGGCTCAGCAAACACCTGTTGATGTAGAAGAAGTGATAGTAGTTCCTCAAGAAGATAGTATAGAGAACGAAATGGAGGAGGATGAAGCCGAAATAATCAATATAGATACCATCATTTCGATCCGGTCTATTGCTATTTCTGCAGACAGTATCCGGTTTTTAAAAAAAGAGCTGAGTTATTTGGCAAATTTAGATTCTTTGCTGGATGCTACCCAGCAAAAAAAAGAAACAACAACGATTCAAAAACCAACGATGAATGTGGGTTCGCCTGATACCAGTTTTTTGAAAGGACTGATGTGGATATTGGCCATTGCTTTTGTTGGATTTGTAGCTTACCAGTTGTTGCAAAACAAAGGATTTTTTAAAGGGAATTCCCGTAAATTGGTGACGGCAGCAGTGGAAGAACCGCAGGAGGAAGATTTGCTGGAAATGAATATTAATCAGTTATTACAAAAAGCAACGGAACAGCAAAATTATACATTGGCTACCCGCTACCAATTTATTAAAACGCTGCAACTACTCAACGATAAGCAACTCATTGATTTTGCTGCCGATAAAACCAACCGGCAATACCAATACGAGTTGCCCGAAAAATGGAGTGCAGCATTTTCTTCCCTGCTTTTAAACTACGAATACATTTGGTTTGGAAAAGAACCGATAGACCTACAGTTGTACGAAAAAATTTCATCATTGCACAGCAACTTTAATGCACGTTTATAATAGCCTTGAAAAACTTTCTACCATATTGTGTCGTTCTTTGTATCCTCTTGGGCCATGCATCTTGCAAGCCCCGAAAATCTGTTATGCCCGATATGAAGGAACGGTATGGTTTTTCTAACAAAAATCCTTTTGGGGCCTTCACCGCTTACCGGATCTTACAAAATATTTATCCTACACAAGCCATTGAATTTTCTACAAAAAAGTTTGCTACTTTCTACGAAAACATCGAAGTAGACTCTGGTTCTTTGTACCTCAACATCAGCAATAAGTTTTTACCAACCGATGCAGATGCTTCTTCTTTGTTATCCTACGTGTACAATGGTAATACTGCTTTTATTTCGGCAGCAGATATAGACAGTAATTTTCTGAACAGACTGGCTACAGCAATCTCTACCAGCCCATGGGACGAACTTTTCGACAACAACAACATGTTGTACAAAAAAACAACGGTGAGTTTACTGCCCGATGAGTATTCGGTAAAAGATAGCTTCTCCTATTTTTATGAATCTTTTAAAAATTATTTTTCTACCTCCGATGAAAAAAAGAGCAGAATTACTGGATATGGCGGCAAAGGCCATGCAAATTTTCTGATTTTCTTTTGGGGTAAGGGCAGATTGTATTTACATTGTGAGCCAAGGGCGTTTAGCAATTACTTTCTGCTAACAAACGACAATTATTTGTACCTGACACAGATCATGCAAATGATAAACGAAAAACCGACAGCCATTTATTGGGATGAATACTACAATAAAATTAATTACAAAGAATCTGGTGAAGAGGACGCTTCTGCTATTGGGGCATTGTTAAAAGAACCCCCATTGGCCACTGCTTTCTGGTTGCTAATTGTGATGCTGTTGTTGTATGTGCTTATTAATGGAAAAAGGAAACAAAGAATAGTACCCATTATTCCACCCACACAAAATACTTCTGTTGCTTATACAGAAGCTGTGGCTGGGGTGTACATGGCAGAGAAAAATAACAAGAACATAGCAGATAAGATGATTACTTATTTTAATGAACACATTCGGAATCGATACTTTTTACACATCTATGCCAGCAACGAAGACCAGGTTTCGTTGCTCAGCAGAAAGTCGGGTGTTGCGGCAGATCAGGTAAAAGAGATGTACGAACACATCCAATTCATTAGCAGCACCAATCAGGTTACGGATACAGAATTGCTCACTTTAAACATGCACATTCAAAATTTTTATAAAAACAGACTCTAATGGAAGAACAACTATTTGAAGAAAGTACACCGGTAAAAGAACTCAATGAAAAGATGTCGGAGCTCAGGCGGGAGATTTCTAAAGTGATTATTGGGCAACACCAGGTGGTAGATCTTTTACTCACAGGATTGTTGTGTGATGGTCACTTGCTATTAGAAGGGGTGCCTGGGGTTGCCAAAACTTTGGCAGCCAAACTCATTTCAAAAATCATTGATGTTAACTTTAGTCGTTTGCAATTTACCCCAGATCTGATGCCAGGTGATGTGATAGGCACTTCTGTGTTCAACCCAAAAGAAGGGAATTTTTACTTTAAACCCGGTCCAATTTTCAGCAACATCGTTTTGATAGATGAGATTAACCGTGCCCCTGCAAAAACCCAGGCCGCACTGTTTGAAGTGATGGAGGAACGTCAGGTAACCGTTGATGGGTGCACGCATACCATGCAATATCCGTTTTTGGTATTGGCCACTCAAAATCCCATTGAGCAGGAAGGTACTTACCGCCTGCCAGAAGCGCAGCTAGATCGTTTTTTATTCAAGATTGAAATTGGTTACCCTGCATTGGCAGATGAAGTACGCATCCTTGCTGCACAACAGGGCAAAACACAAGCCGAATTGTTACAGGAAGTACAAAAAATATTGTCTTCCGAAAGCATTCATCATTACCGTTCTGTGGTGCAGCAGGTAACCATCGATCATAAATTGTTGGAGTACATCGCTGCCATCGTTCACGAAACCCGCAACAATCCATCACTTTATTTGGGAGCATCTACGAGGGCTTCATTGGCCATGCTCAAAGCATCTAAAGCAACTGCCGCATTAAAAGGTAGAAACTTTGTGATACCAGAAGATGTCATTGAGATGGCACCACACGTGTTGCGACATAGAATTATGTTAACACCCGAAAAAGAAATGGAAGGCTTAACCACCGACGATTTAATTACAGCCATCGTAAAATCATTGGAAGTACCACGTTAATAGCACATGATTGAATGAATTTTTTTAAAAAATATATCGGCGATTTTTTTCTAACTACCAGGTTTTACCTGTTGGGCGGTGCCTGTGCTTTTATATTGGTGCTATCTTTTTTTATACCTGTGTTGTATTTGCCAGCACGTATCTTGTTACTGGTATTTGTTTTTGTAACACTGGCCGATTATTTTTTACTGTTTGTTGTTGCTAATACGCCAAAAGCCAATAGGGCTGTGGCATCGAGGCTGAGCAATGGTGAAGAAAATTTGGTAGAAATCAATCTTACAAACCGGAATCGTTTCAAGATGCACATCAAGGTAATTGATGAGTTGCCTTTTCAATTGCAGGAAAGGAATTTTAGCATCAAACGGTTGTTGACAGGCGGCGAAGAGGCTGTACTCAAATACAGTATACATCCGGTAGAAAGAGGATCGTATGAATTTGGAAACATTGTTTTGTTTTTGTGCAGTGTGGCAGGTTTGGTAATGCGCAGGCAAAGCATCACAGCTGCAAAAACCGTGAGCGTTTACCCTTCCTTTACCCAATTGCGCAGTCACCAAATTGTGTCTCATACCGCTACCAACAACGATACAGGCAACCAGCGCAAACGCAAGATTGGGCAGAGTATGGAGTTTGAGCAGATAAAAGATTATGTAACCGGCGATGATATAAGAACCATCAACTGGAAAGCTACTGCCCGCAAAGGGTTGTTGATGGTAAACAATTATGTAGACGAAAAATCGCAGCAGGTATTTTGTTTGGTAGACAAAGGAAGGTTGATGAAAATGCCTTTTAAAGGCTTGAGCCTATTAGATTATGCCATCAATGCCGTGTTGGCACTGAGCAATGTTTGTTTGCAAAAACAAGATAAGATTGGCTTGATCACTTTCTCTAACAAATTGGCTACGCTTATTCCAGCCGAAAGGAAACTTGTTCAACGAGAAAATATTTTGCAGGCATTGTACAAAGAGCAAACCGCTTTTTTAGAAAGCGATTATGAAATGCTGTACATGCAAATAAGGAATAAGATTAAACAAAGAAGTTTATTAATCCTCTTCACCAATTTTGAATCGGTGAGTGGATTACGCAGACAGCTTCCTTATTTGCGCAGCATTGCGAAACACCATTTGTTGCTGGTGGTTTTCTTCGAAAATTCGGAACTCAATACCCTTTCTCATGAGGAAGCCATCAGCGTAGATGATGTGTATGTAAAAACAATTGCCGAAAAATTTGTTTTCGAGAAAAAATTGGTCGTAAAAGAATTACAGAAATACGGCATCCTATCAATGCTTACCACTCCCGAAGACCTTACCGTAAACAGCATCAACAAATACCTCGAGGTAAAGGCTCGCCAGGCTGTTTAAGCCGTAATAACATTTTTACGCACAATGAATACAAAGTCATTCTGGCTTCTATTGTTTATTTTCGCAAAAAAAGCACATTGGCAAACAAAGGATCTTACTTCGCAAAACACAAAGCCCAAATACATGGAACAGAAGCGGAACGTGCTGCGCGGCCACAACAAGCTCCCATTAGCCCAGCGCTTCGTGCTACATTCGAAGATGGTAAAGTACTGTTCATAGACAAAGATCTGCACTGGACTTCTTTTGACGTGGTGCGAAAAATAAGGAATGCCATTAAAATCAAAAAAGTGGGTCATGCAGGTACGTTAGATCCATTGGCCACTGGCCTACTCATAGTTTGTACGGGTAAGTTTACCAAAAAAATCAACGAGTACATGGCGGCAGAAAAAGAGTACACCGGAAGTTTTACACTGGGTGCCACTACGCCCACCTATGATAAGGAAAGTACACCCGAAAATTTTAGACCTTTTGAACACATCACTGCTTCCGATATAGAGATGGCCATTCAACCTTTTGTAGGCGCCATCGCGCAAATGCCGCCTATTTATTCTGCTATTAAAAAAGACGGTGTAGCATTGTATGAATTGGCCAGAAGAGGAGTAGATGTTGAATTAAAGGCAAGGCCAGTTACCATTTCATTATTTGAAATCACGGGAATACAATTACCCGAAGTGCATTTTAAAGTGGTTTGTAGTACCGGTACTTATATTAGGAGTTTAGCCCATGATGTTGGATCAGCATTGGGTTGTGGCGCTTATCTTAGCGAATTGCGTAGAACAAGGATCGGCGATTTTAGTGTAGCCGACGCCGTTAGTGTCGATCAGTTGATGTCATCATTGTTAGCAATGTCTTCAACCAATACAGCCGAGTAACGACTCTTCTTTCTGAAATATTTTTTGTTCAAGAGAAACAGTTTAACTGTCTAAAACGGGTAACTGATCCCAATGGTGAAGTTGTAATTTTCGTACCTCCATTTTCTGTATTCATCGTTTTGGCCCCTGGTAAAGAGTTTTTTGAAGAAATCG
>JBIIPY010000124.1:0-6027 GCA_044342365.1 Ferruginibacter sp.
CATCCATTGTTTTCATAGGCCAATTCTGGTCGTTTAAATCTAAAGCCCATATCAAATCGGAGCACCACATAATTAAAATCTAACCTAAAGCCAGTACCAGCAGATAAACCAATGTCGCGATAAAGGTTTTTCAATTTAAATTGTGCACTGTCTACAGATCCATCCATTTTTATATTTTTAATATTCCATATGTTACCGATATCTACAAATAAAGCGCCTCTTAACGTTAATAGGTTTTTAATAATGGGGGCATAATCGAAGCGAAATTCTCCATTCATTTCTAATTGCATATCACCCGTTCGGTCGTTGAAATCATTTTGGGAAAAATCTGTTAAGGGTTGGCTGCCCCTGCCAATTGCTCTAATGGGCCAGCCGCGCATGCTGTTGTTGCCACCACCAAAAAATTGTTTAAAGAAGGGGAGTGCAGTATCCCCTAATATTGGTATACCAACTCCTGCAAAACTTCTAAAAACAAAGGCGCTTTTCTTACGAGCTACTGTGTATTTGTATTCAGCATCTAGTTTAATGAATTTGTTTTTATTGTTATTGAATATGGGTAACAATCCCCAGGTGAGTCCGGATTCTTCTCCATTAAAACGAATCACTCTTTCTTTTGACAAACTTTTGAGGTGCCTTGGGTTTCGGTACACATTACTATAACCTGCTCCAAAACCGAATACAAAAGAAGTGTTGTATGAATAACGCAGAAAAGGATTTTCTTCGATGATTTGCTTAAAACTATCGCTTTGGTTGTACAGATAGTTAAACTCGATGTTGAGTGGTTTCACCGTCCAAGTACTGATGTTATTGGCCGTATTATTTTTGGCTGGAAAATTCACACCCGCATTAATATTAATGGTTTGCAGGTTAAACAATCCAAGGCGGTTGTTGAGTGATATGCTCGAATTGATAAATGACTCTCCGGGTATGTAAGTTATTCTTTTCAATAAATTCAAGCTGTCTGATTTTCTATTTACTAGCGGTTTGAAAATTTTCTTAAAAACATCTCCAAAAATATCTCTTTGAAAAATAATGTTGTTGCTATAACCCAGTTCATTGGAATTAATCAAACTGGTTTGGGTAGTTCTGTTGCGGTAGTTCAGTTCAATACCCGCTCTTACTCTGTGGGTCATTCGAATGGCTTCTCTGCCGATGTTCCTGTTTACCAGTGCAAGGTTACCATAAAACCCTATGAGGTTACCAGCCAAAGTATTGTTGGTGTTACTACTGGCCGAATAGCTGGCTTCGATAGAAGCTTCAAATCCGAATTTTCGTTCGGGTGACAATTCTGCAATAATATCTACCAGGTTGGTGTCTTTGATTTCTTTTACAATTAGGCTGGTTGATTGCCATACACCTGTTTTAGAAAGATTGTTGAGTGTCTGATTATAGTCGCGCTGCCGGTATAATTCTCCAGGTCTAAAAGTGATGTTTCTCGACAAAAATCCAGTTCTAAACAAAGGCTCGTGGTATCTCAATATAAAATTTCGGGTATTCCGCTGCGTGATGTTGTTGGTATCGTTTAGTTGATCGTTTGGCCGATAGTCTTGTAAAATATATACTTTGTTGATATGGTATTGAGAAAGTCGGGTACTATCTTCGGGCTTGTTGATGATGAGGGCTAATTTAATTTCTGGAGAATCTTTCTTTTGTTGTGCAATTCTCAACAATTCCAGTTGCTCAAAGGGATCGTCGCTGATGATAGTAAGGGCTTCAATAGTGGTATCTCCAATCATCCTCAATTCAGAAGAAGTTATTTTATAATAACCATTGTTGCGAAAAGTATCTACAAGCCTGGCAATTTCACCCAATACGGCTGCCTTGGTAATGGGATTATTGGGTACGATCACACTTTCATCTTTAGACCGCATGGTGATGGCCTGTAAGCTGGTATCTGAAAGGCGGTATGTAAAAGTGTCTATCAGTAAAGGATTGCCTGTATTAACAGTGTAATGCACTTTCACTCGTTGGTATCCTTTGTGTTTGCTGGTGTCGGCTTTATAAGTAACGGTAGAATTATAATACCCTAGGTGATACATAGAAGCCAGCATATTATCGCGAGACAAATTTGAATATCCTGTATCGTATACTGGTGGTCTTTTGAGAATATTGATTAAAAAAATGGGGCTGGAATACCTTAATTTTGAACTGTCATCAATTTGATTGGCGAGCCTTTCCTGAAGCGCTTCTCTTTCCAGCTTTGTAAAGTTGCCTCCATTTATTTCATAAGTGTTTTTGTACAGATGAGGCTTGCCTTTGGGTGCTTTTCGTGTAATATTGCAGGAACAAAAAGTAACGGTGAGCAGTAAAACGAAGGTAATGATGCTGTTCCAACCGATATTTTTCTGGTATATTAATCGCATAAATCTTGATCAATGTTGAGTAAATCCACCGTCAAATATATCCAAAGTTTACAGCACAAAAAATTAAGAGATGCCGAAGGGTTGTTTGTGGCAGAGGGCCCCAAGCTGGTGATGGAGCTGCTAGAGGGTAAAATCTTTAAATGCAGAGGGTTGTATGCTCTTGCTTCCTGGATAGAAAAACAAACCCAATTACCCGAATTCATCCATACCGAATGGTTGTTTCCCATTACTGAAATAGAACTCGAAAAAATTGCACAGCTTACTCAACCCAACGCTGTAGTAGCCGTATTTGAGAAAAAAATAGTTCAAACAACTTTTCAGCTTCAACAGCACATTACCTTGCTGCTCGACGATATTCAAGATCCCGGCAATTTGGGAACCATCATCAGAATTGCCGATTGGTTTGGCGTTAAAAATATAGTGTGTAGCAAACAAACTGCCGATATGTACAATCCTAAAGTGGTGCAAAGTACCATGGCGAGTTTACAAAACGTTAATATTTTATATACCGACTTGTTGCCCTGGTTAGCAGCCAATAAGGGCATTCCAGTGTTGGCAGCCACACTAGGAGGAAAAAATTTGAAATCGTTCACACCAATAAAAGAGGCCATCATCATCATCGGGAACGAATCTAAAGGGGTGCAACCTCAACTGTTGCAGATGGCTTCTGATACCCTTACCATACCCCGTGTAGGGCAAGCAGAGTCATTGAACGCAGCTGTTGCAACAGGCATTATTTTGTACGAACTCACTCGATGAAAAGCATCCATTACTCCTTATCTAAATTGAATGGCTTTAACCGGGTTTACCCTTTTTACCAACAGGGTAGGTACAATAAGTGTGGCCATACTAATGAGCAGGGTACCCACATTCACCAGCAGCACTTCCATCCAGTTAATGCTGGCTTCGGCTTGGCTCATGTAATAGGCTTCTTCATTCAGTTTTATAAATCCGGTTTGTTGTTGTAAAAAACAGATGCCCAGGCCAAGAATGGTTCCCGCTACTACCCCAATAATGGCAATGCGCATGGTGTTGTATAAAAATATTTTTTGAATGCCCCAATCGGTGCTACCTAGGGCCTTCAATATGCCCGTCATACGGGTGCGTTCCAACACTAGAATGATGAGGCAAGTGATGAGATTAACAATGGCCACTACCAACATGATTACCACAAGAATGTGTTCGATTTGTTTTTGTAGGTTGAGCCAGTCAAAAATATCCGGATAAATTTCTTTCATGCTTCTGCTATACCAGCCCATAGGTAAGTTGTGGTAGATGCTGTTGTTGAGCGTATCTATTTGTTCATAGTCTTTGAGGAAAACTTCGTAACCCCCAATTTCATTGGGTTCCCAGTTGTTGAGCCTGCGAATGAGTTGTATATCGCCGATGGCAAAATGGTGGTCAAATTTTTCAATGCCTGTATTAAATGTGCCTACTACTGTTAGTTTTCTGGCCCTTCTACTGCCATCTGCATTAAAGAAAAAAACGAGCATACTATCGCCTACGTCTATACGAAGTTGTTTTGCGGTATAAGTACTGATGTTTATTTCATCGCTGTAGCTGCTGTCTTTGAATGAAACCCAGGATCCCTTTTGTAAAAATCGGGAAAGCCGATTGAAGTTAAAATTGGCATCTACCCCTTTTAACAGTACACTTTCAATGTCGGTTTCATATTTTAAAATGGCAGATTTGGTGGCATATTTTTCTACATCCCCTACACCGGGTAAACTGCGGAGGTAATTTTCTATAGAATCGTTTTGTGTAATGGGGTATTCTTCTGCGGTATTAACCTTTTCATCTAGCGATTGTAGCACTCGAATGTGTCCCCAAAAACTAAATACTTTATTGCTGATGACCTGCTGAAAACCGTTCACAAAGCTCAATGCAACAATCATGACGGCTACGCTTATTGTAGTAGCGCCAATAGCGAGTGAGATGATGAATCTGCTAAATGTTTGTTGTTTTACTCCGGCTATGCGTTTCGCTATAAAGACCGATACGTTCAAAGGCATAATTTTTGGTATCTTTCAAAAGTAAATTAAAAGCTTCATTAAATGGCGGCATTCAAACATAGTTTCTGGATTGTTTTACTCTTTATAGGTTTTACAGCGAAGGCGCAGGAAGAGCAGATTTTTAAACCTTATATTGGCACATTGCAATTGAACCAATATGGCAACCAACAGGCATTGCCCATTTATACCATTGGTGCTGAAGATTTCATCCAGCTTGATTTCGACGATTTGGAGGGAGGCTTAAAAAATTATTATTACAGCTATGTTTTGTGCGATTACAACTGGCAACCAGTAAACCTCAATCCATTCGATTACATCAAAGGGTTTACGGTAAATAGGATCAGTACTTATCGTTATTCTTCTATTGCTTTTACAAGGTACACGCATTACCAAGTCATTCTGCCAGATAGGAATGCTTCGGTGCCAATACGTTCGGGCAACTACCTGCTAAAAGTTTTTTTAGATGGCGATACATCCAAAGTTGTATTCACAAAAAGGATGTATGTATTAGATCCGAAGGCCGGCATTACGGCAGAAGTGGTTCAACCCTTTACCCCGCAATTGTTCAATACGCACCAACGGCTAAAATTTTCGGTTACCTTGAAAGGAATCAATGCCTTTAGTGCAGCCCAGCAAGTGAAGGCAGTGGTGATGCAAAACAATAGGTGGAACACTACCCAGCGCGACATTTCACCTACTTATACTCGTGGCAATACTTTAGAATACAATGCCGAAAACATTGCTGTTTTTGAAGGCGGAAAAGAGTGGCGTTGGTTAGACCTAAGAAGTTTTCGTTTACAAAGTGATAGAGTAGAAACAGCAAAATATACCTCTGAGCGCACCGATATTTTTTTGAAGCCCGATGCCGACAGAAGGGCACAGCGTTATGTTTACTTCCCCGATTACAACGGGATGTATTACATCAGTACAACTGAAAGCATCAACCCATCTTGGCAGGGCGATTATGCCAGTGTTTACTTTACTTATATACCGCCAGGGGGAGTGCAATATCCCTCCGCCGATATTTATTTATCAGCAGCATTTACAGGATATGCCAAAACCGACCGCTGGAAAATGAAATACAATGCTGTAAAAGGTGTGTATGAAATCACCGCTTTTTTAAAGCAGGGTTACTACAACTATGAGTATTTGTTAAAAGAGCAGGGAGGAGAAAGAAAAGAAACCCGAATGGAAGGTAATTATTGGGAAACAGAAAACAGTTATGCTGTGTTTTTATATTACAAATCCTTTACAGATAGAAGCGAGCAGTTGATTGGAATTAGTCAGGTGAATTCTCGAAGAGATCGTGCTGGATTTAGTTTTTGATGTCATTTCCTGCTGTAGCGGTTGTATCAAAAGAAAAAAAATATTTTAAAACCTTGTTTACATAAAATTAATGTAGCGTAATTGCCTATATTTGCAGCGGCAAGTCTTATACGACCAGCTCCTGTTGAACTCCCCCAGGATCGGAAGGTAGCAAGGGTAAATGGTTGAGCGGTGCGATGTAAGTAACTTGCCATTTTTTATGCCCGTACCTCAAGGGATGGGATGTATTATTAGTCTCCCAGGTACGTGTCTTCAAGAAACGAAGATTATACCAATGTGATTTGTATAATATGCCAATATTTTATAAATCTTATCCCGAATGCTTT
>JBIIPY010000168.1:0-2809 GCA_044342365.1 Ferruginibacter sp.
TTTTACCGCAGGCAATCAATTAAACTTGCAGGGTAACTGGCAGTTGTCGAAGTTTGGTATAGCGGATTATGGTTCGGGTTCTGGAAAAAGTTTCGGAGCAGATAGTTCGTATCCTGTAAAATACGGCTACATACGAATAAATCAAAAAGTATATAAAAAAATTTCCAAAAATTTATTTGTAGGGGGCGGTGTTAGTTTACATTTTTATCCAAGGATAAAAGATGAAAAGCAAAGCAACACTTTTAATTCACCGCACCAGCAATATAATAGTTTAAGGAATAACTTTAATCCGGTAAAGTACAACGCTAACGGGCTCATTGCAGCATTGCAATACAACACACTCGAGCATTCCATTCGTGCCTATGGAGGAATGTATGCAGAGGTTAATTTTCGCTTTAATCAAACATGGATTGGCAGTACAAAAAATGCAGTGCAGTTACAATGTGATATCCGAAAGTTCTTGTCACTGAGTTCAATAAATCCTACTCATGTACTTGCCGTTTGGCACTGGGCATCTTATAAATTGAGCGGCAGTATTCCTTATTTAGAATTGTCTTCTACCGGTTCAGATAACTATAAGCGAAGCGGCAGTGGCGGCTATACCATTGGCCGTTTTAAGGGTCCATCATTTGCTTATTTCGAAACAGAATACCCATTTCCGATCACCGAAAATAAACTCATTAGTGGCGTATGTTTTTTAACTTAAGCACTGCCTCTACAGATACGGGTCTACAAATATTCAGTTCCTTCCATAAGGCTGTTGGTGCTGGGTTGCGTATCCTTTTTAAAAAACAAAGCAGGAGTACATTGTACATTGATTTTTCGAAAGGACAGTACGGATCATCCCGAATATTTTTTGGTTTGAATGAAGTTTTCTAAGCCCTATATTATTAAAATAAAACAAAATTGTAAAACTTAAAAAAAAAAACAACATGAAACGAATTCAATTATTGTCATTAGCAGCACTTTTATTTATGGTTGCTGCCTGTTCTTCATCCAAAGACACTACCGGTGTATGGGTAAACAAAGAAAAAATTCAGGGTAAACAATTTAACAATATATTCATTGTAGTGATGACGGATAATATTGATGCAAGATCAAAAATAGAAAATGACCTTGCTGCTGCTGCTACAGCAAATGGCTACAAGTCGGTAAAAAGTATTGATGTAATGTCGCTTACGCTTAATAATTCGCAAACACCTACTAAAGAAGAAATTGTAAGTAAAGTAAAAGCATCTGGCTGTAATGCCGTGTTTGTAGCATCCTTACTAAGAAAGGAAGATGAAACGCGTTACATTCCCGGAAGCAGTGTTTATTCACCTATGCCTTACTATTCATCATGGGGTGGAAATTATTATGGCTATTACAGCAACTATTATCCCACTTTATATTCACCAGGATATTACACCAATGATAAAAATTATTTTATGCAAAGTAATTTTTATGATGCGGCTACAGAAGAATTAATGTGGTCTGTACAGTCTACCATTTTTAATCCTTCTTCTATAAAAGGATTTAGCAAAAACTATACTTCAGGGTTGATTAGAAAATTAGAAAATGAAGGATTGCTGAAGAAATAGATTTTTGGAAATTCCAAATTAGGAGAATCTACTTTGCCAATTATTTCAAAAAAACACATTATGAAATCACAATCCATTTCCCAAAGGTTTTTTATAAAAATCTGGTGCTTATCAATAGGCGTTATCGCAATTTCGCTGCAATTAAAAGCGCAGGATACGCATTATAATACCGTTCAGTTTGGTACCCGTTCGGCATTAATGGGAGGTGCGGTTGTTGGAAATATAAAGGACAATACTGCTGTTTTCTATAACCCGGGCGGTATGGGTTTTATTGACAGCAGTACTTTGTCCATTAATGGCAATGCCTATCAAATAGACAATATCAAGATTTACAACGCCATCGGTAAAGAAAAAAATTTTAAAAGCAGTTCGTTGGGCTCGGTTCCGTTATTTATTGGTGGGATATTCTCAAAAAAAGAAAATAAATTAAAGCTCGGTTACAGTGTGATGTCTGCTGTTGATTTCGGGTTTAAAGCCACTGCCCGTTTAGATGATAAAGTACAGGTAGTAAATGATGTTGAAAGCCCCGGTGAAGAAGAATTTATCGGGCAATCTAGCATCAATTCAAAACTAAGTGAATTGGTTTTTGGTATTGGTGGCGGCTACCGCCTAAGCCCTCGTTGGTCTGTTGGATTTTCCAACATCATCACCGTTCGTTCACAAACCGTTGCCAAGGCTACTTATACAAGGTTCTTTTTAAACCAACCCAGTACCCCACTGGTAAGTTCATCTTTTGTGCGGAGTGCAGACTATTACAATGTCCGGTATGCCCCAAGGATAGGCGTAAACTACCAGGAAGGTAATTTTTCAGCAGGACTCACCATAACGCTCCCCTCTATATCGATCATGGGTAATGGAACGATCACAGCAGATATAATAGGTAATAACATTTTATACAACGGCTCAAGAACCAGCTTACTTGCTAATGACCGGCAAGAGAAATTAAAATCCACCTTTAAGTCACCCTTAGCTGTAACTGCTGGTATTAACTGGAGGCATAATAAATCTTCCATTGGGGTGGCAGCGCAGTACTTTGGGGAAATTGGTATTTATGACATCCTGAAAGCAGCTCCATCTGCCTTTGTACGTCCGGCAGCATTTAATACCAGCCTAGGCAGCGAACAATTTTTAAGACTTAAAACTGCCGCCAAATCTGTATTCAACATTGCTGTGGGTTACGAATACGAAATTAGACCTAACCTCCTGTTAAGTGGAAGCATCCGAACCAA
>JBIIPY010000065.1:0-16321 GCA_044342365.1 Ferruginibacter sp.
CCTATGATGCTATAGGATCCCACACTACCGTAGTTATTTGTGTTGGCGTTACCCGCACCCGAAACCATAAAGTAATAGGTGCCTGCATTCAATAGCGTATCAGCGGTTACACTCAGTGAATTTTCTGGATTGTATGTTCTTATTAATGTGTTGCCTTTGTATAGTTCTACCATCACATCGAGGTTAGCACCTGCATTCCCACCTACACCAAATGGTTTAATTCCGAAGTTGATATTGGTACTACCTGTTAACTCATATTTAAATGCATCTTTATCCAAACTAGTGGTTATTACGCCATCTGCAGAAAAAGACGAACCAGCGAGTGAGAAACTGCTGTTGTTCATCATGTTTGAATAATCATCTGCTCTGAATCCGAATCCGTTGCTGCTGGTAATGATGGTTAAATTATCCTGTGTGTTGGCGCATCCAAAAGGGGTTGGACCGTCGTTCCAGCCAGTCATGTTGCGGTGATAGCTATTGCCCATTACTGGTGCCCAGCTAATTTCACCTGAGCCTAAACCATCGTTGTATTGTGCCAGCAGGTTACAGTTGTTGTCGTATTTTGATTGGTGAGATAATCCTACGGTATGTCCCGATTCATGTGTGATACACTCAGATGTGTATTTTACATGGCTATTGAGCCTGTCTGTAAATACAAATCCTGGAGTGTTGTCTCCCCACGTAAAGGAACCTACATAACTTACTCCTCCCACATTAGCCGGATACCAGCTGCTGGTGGGCGTTACTACGATGCGCATTCTTTTATTGAGAGGCGCCGCGGTGAATTTCGAATCATCGGTTGTTACGTTCAAATTAAATGGACGAAAATCTTCCGATACCCTGTTAAAAATTTCATTGATTTGAGTAGCATTAAATGGAGCTGCTAAACAGTTGATGGGGTTGCCATTGTTCCATGCTGCACTTTGTACGGTATGGCCGTCAAAATCCAAGTACAAGGTGGCTTCGGCAGTGGGCAAACTATTTAGTTTGGCTACCTGAGCATTGGTTGCAAACGAAAGCAACATTGCTGAAAATAAAATTAGATGAATGTATAGGTTTTTCATTGTGTTCAGTTTTACTTAGTGTATGAGTTATGGATATTGGATGGAATGTTGGGGCCGTTCTTTGGTATTAATTATTGTAAATGACAATCTTGTAGTACCAGGGCAGTTTCAAATTTTTGTAGTAGATAATTTCCTTTACCGTCTGGTACTATGCTGAATCCGTCGGAACCTCCATTGCTAAAAATTTTCCCAGTATACAACACGGTGCCATCTGCCTTCAATTGCTTAGAGAGTTGCATCATGGCTTTGTTGAAGTCGGAAGAACGTACAATAATGGTATATAAATTATCATATACTTTTTTCTGACTGATAACTGTTCCTGGGAAATTGAAAGAAGTGTTGAAGTTGAAATCAATGTTCTGCCCTTCTTGCTTGCTGAAAGCTTCAGAAAGCGTGTTTTCTTTTACAGTAATGTTGTCTGATAAGTGTGCAAAGCGAGCGGGCAATGCGGCCTTGTTTTGAGCGAAAGCTACGGCCGTAGTTAGGCATAGCAATAGCAGGATCACGTATTTTTTTGTAAATAACATGGTTTCGGTTTTTGTTAAGATAAATTGGATATGAGTTCTACTGTCTAAAACGGCTAACGTAAACTTTTATTATGTAGAAACTATTTTTTTTAAAATAGATGTCACAGCCGTTAAAATTGGTTGGTCGACAACATCACCAACGTACAGGCATTCAACGTTTTAATGCCATTTTTTTCTGCCATTGATACAAGAATGGGGTTTTCGGTACCTGGGTTGAAGATGATTCTTTTAGGCTTTAGTGATAGGATGTACTCGTAGTAGGGTTGCTGGTTGGTAGGGTTGAGGTAAAGCGTAATGGTGTCCAGATCTGTAATCAGTTTCATTTTCGCATCCACATCTATTCCTGCTACCTTCGTTTTTTTTCTGCCGATGGCAATTACAGGATGCTTGTGCTGGGTTAGTTTTTGAATGGCCAGGTAACTGTATCGGGATGGATTATCGGAGGCGCCTAACACCAAAGTTTTCTTTTTCATTCATCAATCATTTAAAAATCTCGACTTTAATTCAGGTGTTGGAATCATACAGGACGATTGTTGTCCAAACCACTTGTAACGATTTTTGGCAATTAGATTGTAAACGCCATCTCTAATAAATTGTGGAACAATCATAAAGCCATACAATAGTTTGATAGGCCCCGATAACTGTCTTGCTACTGCCAATGCAGCATTAGATCTGGAAATGGCTTTGTTGTTTTGTATGAGCACAAAGGAGCTGAGTTGTTTGTCATACAATCCATATTTCCGCAACAACTCTTTTCCATGATTGCTTTGCAGCGATGCAAATTGAAAGGTCTTTTTTTTGTCGAAACGAATGACGGTTTGTACAGATTTGTTACAAAGATTGCAAACGCCATCAAATAATATAATTGCCTGCTTATTCACTATTGCAAGTTACTTTAATATTTTTTCACAAGGTTGGTTAACCTTTAAAAAAGGATGTTAACATACTTTATTACAAACGCTTTTTGATGCTGTTCCAGTACCTCGTTCTTCGATTACCTTCCTTGACTGTCGATACAAGTACAGCTCCACTATAAGCATATACAAATACAGCAGGCAGTTGCCCAAACACATTGGTGATGATCAACAATGGGATCATGCACAATAAGCCAATGGTAGTGGTCATCACTATTTGCCCCACTGCCTCCATTCCTTTTTTGATGCCCGTTAATACGAGTAATAGAGCACTAACAAAAACCAAAACTGCGTATATTGCTGCAAGATGTAGAATTTTCAAATTAGCAGTTTCCATTTGTTGAAATACTATTTGATATAGCACAGGTAATATCATCCAATGAAAACCCAATAATATCCCTATAAAAAGAATGCGGTATCGAAGATGGAAGTTGGGGCTGCAATCGTATCCAGCAGGCGGAGCTTTGGCAACAATTACTTTGCGGTTATAGGAAATTATTTTGTACCCTTTTTTCAAAATCCATTTAATGGGTTGTAGGCTCCCCCATCTCTTGATAAATGGAAATCTAGCTCCCAGTATTTCTAACATCGCATCAATGCCATACCAAACTTTTTGTTCCGCTATATCTACCAGTGGTATTTCATTGTTGCATAGCTGCTGGTCAACCAGTTTAAAAATTTCCGGATCAACTGTATTAAAATGTTGCCTTCCCGATGCTGGCAATAAACCTGTTTTTACAAAAGCACCCGTATAGGTTTTACAAAGTAAACAGTCGTTGTCGTATATGAGTACTTTAGAGGCTGTTTTCATGTGATGTATTTTTAAGTGACGATGGTATGAGTATCTTTTTTTCTGGGCATTAACGCTTTTTTACGCAGGGTGAAAAAGATATACAGGTTAAAAAAGTGCATACCGCCCAGGATCAGAATGATCAAACCAATTTTAAGGCTGAGATTTTCAATTACCTCCTGCGTATTCAAAATGGGATCGTGAATTTGTAGTGTGTACACGGCATAACCTACATTGATCAGATAAAATCCTACAAGCAATAAGTTGTTTACACTGTCTGCCAATTCTTTGTTGCCATGAAAAATATCGTACAAAAAAATCTTTCCATTTTTGAAAAGGGTTTTTGCGACCCAAATTGTGAGTGTGATGCTAATGATCAGGTAACAGGCATAAGTAATAAGAATGTGATTCATAAAAAAATAGTTAAGTGTTAAAGTGTTTATTTTAAATCGTCTAAAGGTCTTTTCATATGAATGGTTAGTTCGTTGTAACAGATAACCGTATAAATTACTGCCATGATGGGTGCTTCAAACAATAAAACGGTCAGTACCAAAAATGCAAGTGGATAAATAACCCATCCAACAATTAATAGGATGAGTGATAAAACAATCAAAATATGATAATAGTGTCTGGAGTAGGGTTTCGATGTAAAATATCCTTTAAATACATGTACCAGCATGCTGATGAGTTGCCAGCTACCTACCATAAAATACCCATATAGGAAGGTATCAACTAACCTGATTAAACTATAAATGAAGAAAAAGCCCATCAGCAGGATGCTGATCCAGAGGTCTATTTTTTTAAACATTTTCATATCTATAAATTTAGAAAATTCAGAAAAAAATGAAAGTATAATATAAAATAACAGCCGATCATTTTGACCGGCTTTGTTTTATTTCAACATTTTAAGAATATTGCCGGTAAACCAGTTTTCTTCTGCTTTAATCATTACGTCGAGGGTTTTATCGGCCTGCAAACCCAGTTTTTTAATGCTTCCTACCACCTCAGTAAACTGCTGCACTTCTTTGTCTTTTTTATCACCCTCAATATGTTCAAGCTGGCTTAGTAGTTTGATCATAGGATCGAGTTCTCTTTTTTTTCGTTCTTTGATAATTTTTGTGGCTACTTTCCAGATATCTTTTTCTGCAGTAAAAAATTCTTTTCTTTCTCCTGAAATGATCACCCGATCTACCAATCCCCATCCCACCAATTCACGGATATTCATGTTAACATTTCCTCTGCTTATGCTGAGTTCACCCATAATTTCATCCTGTGTAATGGGATGTGCACTCACCAATAACAAGGCATGAATTTGTGCCATCGTGCGGTTGATGCCCCATTGGGTTCCAAAGGCTCCCCAGCTGCTGATAAATTGTTGTTTTGCTTCTGCTAGTTTCATATTACCATTTAATTACAAAACAAAAATAGACCATATTTCTGAAGTTTCAAAAATATATGAAAATTAATTTTTTCATTGTTCCTCTTTTTTTCCTATCAAAATGGCCAGCAAAATGGGCCTTGCAAAAGCCTAGCCCTGTATCATACGCGTAATACCATTGTGATTTATATAATATGCCAATATTTTATAAATCTTATCCCGAATGCTTTCGGGAGTAAATGCCGATGGTATCAAACAAATAGTACAATGAGGCGGTAGCCGATATTGGACTATATTGTTTGTCCAATCGGTATAAAAAGATGAGAGAAATAAATATCCGGTAACGCTGTTTCATTTTTTAAAAATAAAAAAGCGTTTACACATAAATGCAAACGCTTTCTAAAATAATTATGAGAGATGTTATACCAGCATGGTTACTGGGTTCTCTATGTACTTTTTCAAAGTTTGCAAAAAGGAAGCACCTACTGCGCCATCTACACTTCGGTGATCGCAACTCATGGTTAACTTCATTACATTGGTTACCCCAAAACCTTCGCCTTTCTTCACCACTATTTCTTTAATTCTACCCACTGCTAAAATTGCACTGTCTGGCGGATTGATGATGGCGGTAAATTCTTCAATGTCCATCATTCCTAAATTAGAAATGGTGAAGGTATTGCCACTAAACTCGTTGGGTTGTAATTTTTTGTCTTTTGCTTTTGTATACAATTGTTTGGCATCCGCTGCAATTTGCGACAATGATTTTTGATCAGCAAAACGAATTACAGGAACAATCAATCCTTCTGGCATGGCTACTGCTGAACCAATATGCACGTGATGATTCTGTCTGATGAAGTCTCCCATCCAACTGCTGTTTACATCAGGGTGCTGGCGAAGGGCCATGGCACTTGCTTTGATGAGCATATCGTTGAAAGAAATTTTAACCGGACTCACTTCATTCATGGCTGTACGGGCAGCCATGGCATTGTCCATGTTAACTTCCATGGTAAGGTAAAAATGAGGTGCACTAAACATGCTTTCACCAAGCCTGCGCGCAATTACTTTACGCATTTGTGTAAGTGGAACATCTGTGTACCCTTCCTGGCCAATAGTTGTAAAAGTAGGAGCACTGGCAGTAGCCGACGTTGTTGAAACATCCGGGGGTGATGCAGGTGCAGCTGTAGGAATAAAACCATCAATGTCTTTTTTGGTTATCCTTCCGCCATCACCACTTCCACTTACCTTGCTTATATCGATGCCTTTGTCTACAGCCAATTTTTTAGCCAAGGGCGATGCTTTGATTCTTCCTTCTGTACCATTGCTCGTTTCAGGTGCAGTCGCTTGCGTTGCTGGAGCCTCGGCTGAAGGGGCATCAGGTTTGGCAGCGGGTACTCTGCTGGTAGCAATAGCCCCATTGTTACCTGCTTTTTCTGCGGCGATATAGGCTGATACATCAGTGCCTGGTTTGCCTACGATGGCTATGATTTCATTTATTTTTGCGGCTTTGCCGGCTTCTACACCAATGTAAAGCAAGGTGCCTTCTTCATAGCCTACTACTTCCATGGTGGCTTTGTCAGTTTCCACTTCGGCCAATACATCGTCACTTTTTACAGTATCGCCCAGCGCTTTGTTCCATGCCACAATTTTACCCTCGGTCATGGTATCGCTCAGCAATGGCATCCTGATTTCTTTGGCTCCAATTGGCAAGGCTACTTTTGCGGCAGGTGCTGTTGCTGGTGCTGCTTTGTTTGCTGCTGCGGCTGCTTCTTCAGTAGATGCTGGTGCTGTGGCAGCTGTATCTCCGTCTAACAACGATTTATAATCTTCTCCCTCTTTGCCCACTATGGCGATGATCTGGTTTATCTTGGCAGCCTCACCAGCAGGAACACCAATGTAAAGTAGGGTTCCATCCACATATCCGTTCACTTCCATGGTTGCTTTGTCTGTTTCTACATCAGCCAATACATCGTCTGCTTTCACTTTATCTCCTACTTGCTTGTTCCATACTACTATTTTCCCTTCCGTCATGGTATCGCTCAAAAGCGGCATGCGTATTACTTCTGCCATAGTATTGTTCGTTTGTGTATTTTTTAGAAGCCCGAAATTAATGCAAAAACGGCATATCCGTAAAGCATTCCGGCATTTTAGCCGGCTAATTTGTTCATTTTCTTCTGCTACTACTCAAGTTCAAGCTTTATCCTGTCTCTAAGTATCTTAATGTTCGGATATTGCTCAATCAACACTTGGTATTTTTGTTTTTTGGTGAGCTGCGGCCCATGGTCTTCCGTGGGGTCTACAACGGTCTCTTTCACTATAATCTGGTAAGAAATAAACCGGTTGTTGAAGTATTTCATCAAAAATTCTATGAGGTTCGATCGTTCTACCTCGATGAACTTTTGTTGCATGCTGTTACCCGTATTGATGTAAAAAAACTGCTCATCTCTTATCTCCAGCGTAGCCATTCTAAAAATACTCACGCTAGAATGGTTTTTATTGGCCTTTAAAATGGCAATGTATTCGTCCCAAGCTGCTTGTAATTTTTCGAAGGTGAGTGGAATGGCCTCTTGTGAATCGCCTGCTCCGTGCTGTTTTGCCATCTGCGCCCGAATCGATTTCAGCGAATTAATGGTAGGTGCAGGGCTGGCGTTGTTGTCATCAACAACAGCGCTAACTTTATCAGGAGCCGATATGTTTGTGGGTTTTACCAAATTCGTTTTTGGGGCACTAGGGGCAGGTTTTTCTACCCGCAACCTAGCTTCTTTCACAATTGCAGGTGTCGTTTGTTCAGAAACACTTTTATCTTGACGGATGCTGATGGCTCTAAATGAAACAGCTTTTACACTATCCGTTCCTTTTTTTTTACCAGCTCCATTTGCTTCCAGTTCCAAGGCCTGCTGTAAGTAACTGAGTTTAATGAGCACCATTTCGGTGAAGAGTCTTTTATTGCGTGCTGTTTTGAAGCCCGTGGATGCTTCCGTCAGAATATTCAATGACGATAAAATCCAGCCCAAATCTAGCTTTTGAGCCCAGCTATGGTATTTTTCTTTGAAGTCGTCTGCTACTTCTAGCAGTGTAATGGCTTTTGGATCTTTACTCACCAATAAGTTTCTCATAAATTCTGCAAAACCTTCCAGAAAACTATCAGGCTCAAACCCTTTTTGCAAGATATTGTCTAATAACAACAAGGCATCGCTCAGCTGCTGTTGATGCAGTTGTTCTAGCAGTTTAAAATAATAATCTTCATCTAGTATATTAAGGTGCTCTAAAGTATTGCTGTAGGTTAGATGCCCGTCTGTGAAACTTACAATCTTGTCTAAAATACTGAGAGAGTCTCTCATACAACCCTCACTTTTTTGTGCAATAACGTGGAGGGCAGATTTCTCCGCATCAATTTGTTCTTTTTCACAAATTTCCATTAAATGTTCTACCGTATCGTTGGTGGTGATTCTTTTAAAATCAAATATCTGGCAGCGACTAAGAATGGTGGGTAATATTTTGTGTTTTTCTGTAGTGGCCAAAATAAAAATGGCAAATGGTGGAGGTTCTTCCAGGGTTTTTAAAAATGCGTTGAACGCCGATGCACTCAACATATGAACCTCATCTACAATGTATACTTTGTATTCACCGGCTTGTGGTGCAAAACGCACCTGGTCTACCAAGACCCTGATGTCATCTACCGAGTTGTTGCTGGCAGCATCCAATTCATGAATATTCATAGAATTGCCTGCATCGAATGACACACAGCTGTTGCAGGTGTTGCAGGCTTCGCCTTCTGCAGTTTTATTTTCGCAGTTGATGGTTTTTGCCAATATCCTGGCACAGGTGGTTTTACCTACACCTCTTGGTCCGCAAAACAAAAATGCATGTGCCAACTGATTATTGTTGATAGCATTTTTAAGCGTAGTGGTAATATGTGATTGCCCAACCACCGTACTAAAATTCTGTGGCCTGTATTTGCGAGCGGATACAATAAATTTTTCCATAATGATTGATTCGTAATATTGAAAAACGGCGAGTTGATGCTAGAATCACACAACGTTGCCGCATTTCTAAAACCCTTTCCAAAGATAATCAAGATTCACCCGCCGTATGCTTACAAAATCGGATGACGTTTAAATTCTTTGTTGGTATCAAACAGATAACGATAGGTACAAAGTTTTCTGCTGGTAGTAACATCTCCAATGCCACTGGCTACATTCAACATTTTGGGATTAAAATCTCCGATCCATTGCATTTCATATTCTGTGTAAGAACAATCATCTGTCTGAATCACTTTGGCAGATTCTGCAATGATGTAAGCGTCTACTCCTCTTCCTTGCCATTCGGGCACTACACCAAACACCAATCCAGTAAACTTTTTATTTGGTTTGAATTGTTTCAACCAAAGAAACTGGAGCTTTTGCAACAACCCAAACTTTCCATTTAAATGTTTGAACCACTGGTTCAAATCTGGCAGGTTGATGAAAATGGCCACAGGGTCATTTTTGTAGTAGGCAAACCAAACAATTTTTTCATCCATCACCGGCTTCATCTTTTTAAACATCAACATTACCTGTTCTTTGTTCAGTTGTTTTAAGCCGCCATGTCCCGCCCATGCTTTGTTGTACACGGTGGAGAAATCGCTGGCGAATTTACCCAGTTCATTTTTTCTAATAAAGGAAGATGAAAAACCAGGGTCTTTAGAAAGTTCATCATGCCGATCCCATATTTTTTGGGTGATTGGTTTTTTAGGCTCTATGTCAAAACAAATCTGCTCAAAAAATAGTTTGAATCCATATTGTTCAAAGAGATCTACATAGTAGGGCGGGTTGTAATTCATGCAATACAGCGGTTCCATGTAACCCTTTGTAACAAGTCCCCACCACCTATCGCGCTCTCCAAAATTGATGGGGCCATCCATGGCTTCTTTGCCATGTGCTTGTAACCAGGTTTTGGCTGTATCAAACAACAAATTAGCCGCAGACACCAGGTTGATGCATTCAAAAAAACCAACCCCTCCTACGGGTACATCGTCGCCCTTATTTTTGTATTTGTCGTTGCTAAATGCGGCAATTCTCCCAATAGGTTTTCCGGTTTCATCCACTAAAATCCAACGAATAGCCTTTCCGAAACGGTATGCTTTGTTTTTTTTTGGATTAAAAACGTCCAGAATATCTTTATCCAGTGGCCTTATCCAGTTGGGGTCGTTTTTATAAATCAACAGGGGAACTTGTAGGAATTGGTTTTCCGTTTTTTTGTCTGTTACAGAAATCATTTGCATCCCGTAAAATTAAGGAACCTTCTTATTTATACCACAGAAACCAATTATTTGTTTAATTCTTTTCTAAGCTCTTTTGCTGTTTTGCTACTTCCATCATGACTCCAGCCAGGAGGCATTAACAAGTATTTTATCCGATGATGGATGTGTTTACTCTTGCGGAGATCTTTTGAGAGATCCTTCCATTCGTGAAACACGATTGTAATTGGATGACCTGGCTGTTGAATGGGTTTTGTGAGTCCAAAAACAACTGGCTCTTCGGGTAACTCTTTTTGGAAAGTACCGAATAGTTTATCCCAAATAATGAGACACATGCCCATATTTTTGTCAAGATAGATGGTATTGCTGGCATGATGAACCCGATGGTGGCTGGGACTTACAAAAATAGCTTCGAACCAAGCAGGCATTTTTTGAATGTATTGAGTGTGCACCAGTATCCCAAATGTTTGGGTAAGGGAATACATGAAAACAATATCGAGTGGATGAAACCCCATCAGGGCAATGGGAATAAAATATACAAAACGATAAACGGGCTGAAAAACAGATGATCTAAAACCAGTACTCAGGTTAAATTCTTCCGAAGAATGGTGTGTAACATGAACGGCCCAGAAAAGTCTGCAAAAATGATCGATCCTATGTTCGAAATAAAAAGCAAGGTCTTCCAGCAAAAACAACAGCAACCAATAAAAAAATACATTTTCAATGCTACAAAAACGATGTTCATAACACCACAGCAAAACGGCAATGTAAAAAATGATTCTCAGCAATAAATCTAACAAGCCATTGCTGATGGTAAGGTAAATATTCTGCAGGGTTTCTTTGAAAGTATAATACCCGTAGCCCTTCCAATGGCTCATCAGAATCTCTGTAATAATGAGGATCAGGTAAAGTGGTACCGACATTAAAAGAAACCACATTTCTCTTGTTGATTGCATATAAACCTGTTTGCTTTGATAAGATGTTTTTTCAAAAGCATTTTCCTTTAGCAAATAACAAACAATTATGTAGTCGGCGTTGAGAAAAAAAAGAATGCCGACCCCCAACGGTATTACACCGACATGATTTCTTTTTCTTTCGCTACCAACAATTTTTCTACAAGTCCGATGTTTTTATCTGTCATTGTTTGCGCTTCGGTTTCTGCATCTTTGGCTGCATCTTCACTTAAACCATCTTTCTGTAGTTTTTTAACATCTTCAATGGCTACTCTTCTTACATTACGAATAGAAACCTTGGCGTTTTCACCTTCAGCATTGCATCTTTTCACCAGTTCTTTTCTTCGTTCTTCTGTAAGTGGAGGAAGAAACAATCGTATAATATTACCATCGTTTTGTGGGTTGATGCCAATATTGGCAGCAATAATGGCTCTTTCTATTACTTGCAACATATTCTTCTCCCATGGTTGAACAGAAATGGTTCTGGCATCCAATGCAGTTATGTTGGCAACCTGACTGATGGCAGTGGGGGAACCATAATAATCGGCATTGATGCCATCCAACATAGATGGATTTGCTTTTCCTGCCCTGATTTTTGCCAACTCAGTTTCCAGGTGTTGAATGGCTTTACCCATTGTTTGCGCTGCATCTTCTAGTACAATATTTAATTCTTCTGACATAGTTTAAATAGTTGATTGCAAATTTATATAAAAATCTGCTCTTGTTGCAGTAACAATTCTTAAGGAGGATGCTAATAAAAAAGTGTTGGGATTTATTCTGATTCTACAGATTCAGGTACAAGGCTTAAAATTTTGTGGCGCTTAATAAGCTCTTGGCTTTCTTTGTGCTCCACAAAAGTTTGCCTTCTTTTTTGGCGCAAATAGAATACAAAACCGATGATAGATCCTGCCACCACCAATAAAATACCGATCACCACGGTGGGCCCCAGTCCTCTTAATGCATAAGCAAGTGCAATGAAGACCATATTGGCCAAAACACAACTCATGGTTACTTTTTTGTGGCTGAAACCAAGGTCTAGAAGAAAATGATGAACATGGTTTCTATCTGGACTAAACGGAGATCTTCGATCTAATATCCTGATCCCAAAAACACGCAGGGTGTCAAAAAGTGGAATCATTAAAATGGCAAAGCCAATGGCGGGGGAAGAAGGAATAGATACAGCAGCGGTGGGTTCACCGGCCACGTTAATAAACTTAATGACCAATATAGAATTGATGAGCCCCAAGAGGAGTGATCCAGTATCACCCATAAATATCTTTGCAGGGGAAAAATTGTAGATCAAGAAACTGATAATGCTTCCAGCCAATGAAAAAGCCATTACTGCAAAAGTTAACTCACCAGCCATGTAAAAGTAAGTTCCAAAAACAAGGGTGGTCATCAAACCCAAACTACCTGCAAGCCCATCTACCCCATCTATGAGGTTAAAAGAGTTGGTAATAACGATGATGGTAAAAAGGGTGAAAAGTGAACCTGCAAAAGAAGGAATCTCATGAATACCCAAAAAGCCGTGCATATCATTGATTTGTATACCACCAAATTTGATGATAATGCCCGCTGCAAGAAGTTGGCCAATAAACTTTTTACTGGCAGAGATAACAAGGATATCATCTTTTAAGCCAAGGAAAAATATGACTACACATGCCGCTACAAAAAACTGAAGTTGCATTGCCATAGAAGGGGGCGTACCCATTAAAAAAGCTACAATAAATCCCGCAAAGATACCCAATCCACCAAGGGTTGGTATCACAGTTTTATGAACTTTTCGTTCATCTGGTTCATCAAACAACTTCTTTTCTTTAGCAATCTGAATAATTACAGGTATAGAGAAAAAGGTTATAATGAACGCAAGGGCCGCACTCAGTAAAATATTATCCATGCAAAGGGTTTAAAATAAAACCAGTAGTTCCACAAATGTATTAAATATGTTTTGTAGAAAGAATTTTATACATAAATAAAGTTGATTTTACTTTTTTACGGCTAAAAATACCCCATTCAGGTTACTTCTTTAAAGCAATAATTAGAAGCTTAATATCAAAATAAGGATACATTTCATTGAATTTTTTTTGACTCTGTTCTCTTTTCAACTAGGTTTGCACGGAGCAATCTACACCAAGAACCCAAATAAATTATACATGAGTAATCTAAAGGAAACAGTTAGCCAAGTTAGAAGAGACATTGTGCGAATGGTACACGGCGTACAGAGTGGGCACCCCGGTGGTTCACTGGGATGTGCAGATTTTTTGACTGCATTGTACTTCGAAGTAATGAATCACAACCCAGATTTTAATATGGATGGGAAAGGTGAAGACCTGTTTTTTCTAAGTAATGGTCATATTTCGCCCGTTTTTTACAGTGTTTTGGCCAGATCTGGCTATTTCCCTGTAGCAGAATTGGCTACTTTCAGAAAACTGAACAGCCGTTTGCAGGGACATCCTACAACACATGAACAGCTTCCTGGCGTTAGAATTGCTAGCGGTTCGTTGGGTCAAGGAATGAGTGTAGCCATTGGTGCAGCTTTGGCAAAAAAAATGAACAATGACAACAGTATCGTCTATTCTTTGCATGGAGATGGGGAATTGGATGAAGGACAAAACTGGGAAGCCATTATGAGCGCAGCTCACCTCAAAGTTGATAACCTGATTGCTACCATTGATTACAACGGACAGCAAATTGATGGTCCAACCAGCAAAGTAATGGCACTGGGTAATGTGCGCGCAAAACTTGAAGCATTTGATTGGACGGTGTTAGATATGGATGGCAACGACATGGATGCCGTTTTAGCTGGTTTACAAAAAGCGAAAGCCGCCTGCGGACAAGGAAAACCAGTGGCGATTATCATGAAAACCATTATGGGGAAAGGCATCGATTTTATGGAAGGAACGCACGAATGGCACGGCATTGCACCCAACGATGAACAGTTGAAAGCTGCGTTGGCACAGCAAGCAGAAACGCTGGGCGATTATTAATTTTATGTAGACATCATACAAAAGCGTCTTTGAAACCCCGTGTTTTGAAGACGCTTTTTTTATCTCAGTTCGATGGGTTGTCGGGAAGCCTTTAGAGAGGGTATCAAAGAAGCCAATACAGCAATAGCTATGGCGGTTCCTGCCACCAATAAAAAGTCAGAAGCGATCAATTTCACCGGGAAATAATCTATTAAAAATGATCCTCCACTTAGCTTGATGATTTTAAAATTAATTTGTAGCAAACAGATGATAACGGCCAGTGAAATACCCGCACCGCCGCCCAAGATACCCAATAGCAATCCCTCACTTAAGAAAATTTTTCTAATAGTGCTGCGAGTAGCCCCCATGCTTTGTAATATGCTAATGTCTTTGTTCTTTTCTAAAACCAACATTGTTAAGGCACTTACAATGTTGAAGGCTGCGATGATTAATATAAGGGTAAGTACGGCATAAATGGCCCATTTTTCCATCCGCATGGTATTGTACAAACTCATGTTTTGCTCATACCTGCTTTGAACCTGGTAGGATGAGTTCACTAGGTTTTGTAACAGCAACTTACATGCTTCAATATCCTCGCCTTCTTTGAGTTTGATTTCAGCAGCCGTAAATTCATTTGCTGCCATGCCCATTTGTTGCTTCAGAAAACCAATATTGGTAATGGCGTAATTGTTATCAAAATCTTGCTGAATAGTGAATACCCCATGAGCCACAGCATTTCCTTCACTGATAGAGGCCGTAGGGTCAGAACTGGAACTATTTTTTTTGGGTAAAACCAACGTGAGCACTTCGGGTTGAAAGGCTTCGTTCACCATGATGGAAGCTGCATTTTGGAGTCCATACCCCACTATCAATCCAGGTTCTTCAGTGGTACCTGTATTGTATTTACCGGCTGTTATTTTAGAGGCTATGCCGCTAACTTTTACGAAGGCATCATCTACCCCTTTTAAATTAACCACAGTTTGTGCTTCGCCGTTCTGGAGAAGGGCTTTTTCTTGTACAATCAGCGAAATATCATTCACATAAGGCTGTTGCTTTAATAGGGCAAATTGATCTGAAGTGAGTACAAAGGTTTTGCCCGTTGCGGGAATGATTTTTAAATCGGTGTAAAAGGAGGAATACAAAGATTTTACAAGGTCTTCAAATCCGTTGAAAACACTTAGAACCAATACCTGACAGCAAGTGGCGAATGCAATTACAGCAGTGGTTACCCATGCAATGATGTTGATCGCATTGGCAGATTTTTTTGCTTTAAAATATCTCCAGGCAAATGCTAAATACATGGTGGTTGATGAAAAATCCTTTCTGAGGATCAGTTATCTGAATCTTTCTTTTTGATGTCTTTAAACAGTTGCTCCATCTTGTCTACATATTCTAATGTATCATCTATGTAAAAACTTAGTTGGGGCATGCTGCGGAGTTGGTGTCGAACCCTTGCGGTTAGCTCTTTCTTAATTTCCCATGCACGTTCTTCAATAATTTTGAGTGTAGCCACCGGATCGCTTATTTTAAAGAAACTGATGTATATCCTTGCCTCAAATAGGTCGGGTGTTATTTTAACAGAGGCAATAGATACCATTCCGCCATTGATCATAGAAAGCCCCATTCTTTGAAATATCTCGTTTAAATCTTTCTCCAGTACGGCGGCCACCTGTTTTTGTCTTTTGCCTTCTAACATTTGTTTACACTTTTAATAGCTGTAAAATTACTTACTTTGTGCGTTTATTAGGTTAATATCTTTTACTACCATTCATGAAGAGTCTCAAAACGATTTTTAAATACATTAGCAAATATCCTTCCCTGGTTACCGCGTATTTTAGTTTCAACATATTGGCAGCAGCTTTTGGTGTGGTTTCTCTGGGGATGCTTAGCCCATTTTTAATGCTCATTTTTAAGCAGGGTGATACCTTTAAGGTGGATGCCGACAAAGGCTCCGCGTTGAATCCGGTGAACATACTCAAAGAAAAATTATCGGCCATGGTACAAACGCCAGAAGGCGCCACCAAAGCACTGCTCATTCTTTGTTCCATCATATTAATAGCCATTGTTTTAAAAAATATATTTGCTTACCTCAGCATGTATTTCCTCAATCCTATTAGAAACAAGATATTGAACGACATGAGGAGAAGCATGTACCAAAAAATACTTCAGCTTCCCGTTGGCTATTTCAGTGAACAACGCAAAGGAGATGTGATGAGTAAATTGTCAAACGATTTGGCAGATGTTGAAGGCTCTACCATCAGCGTGATGGAAAGCTTGTTTAGAGAACCCATTGTGGTCATTTTATCATTGGTGTACTTGCTTGTTTTGAGTCCGCAACTCACCATGTTTTTATTAATATTTCTGCCTATTGCCGGCTTCATATTGGGAAGAATTGGTAGAACGCTTAAAAAACAAAATGCCATGGTGTTGCAGCAATTTGGGGCCATTTCTTCTACCATCGAAGAAACATTGGGCGGCATACGAATCATCAAG
>JBIIPY010000139.1:0-4528 GCA_044342365.1 Ferruginibacter sp.
TCCACGATCAAAAAGATCATCATCAAACAATCTCCTTCAGAAATGAATATACCGGTGTATTAAAAACATTTGGTGTAGCATGCAGTAACGAATATTTTTTCGAATGGCTTGAGTAAATGGACGAATGAAATAGTGAAATTGGAAATGTTTTTTTGTAAGAATTTCCGCTGAAAGGATAGCTGCCAATTTTTGCTAATCCCTAAAAATATTTCCTCCTTGCTTTTGTATCTGGCATACACAATAAAACATCACTCCAACCAAAATCCTTAATTTTAGACCCGATTGTATTGTTTGCCTAATATCCGGTAATTGTAGTGAAATACATGATTTCCGAGTTTACTTAAATTGATGTTATGATAGCAGAGCATGCTCGACTTAGAGAGAATAGCAACAAAACAATCCCATTAGAAAAGTGGGGACCTTATGTAAGCGAAAGGCAGTGGGGAACCGTAAGAGAAGACTATGGGCCATATGGCGATGCATGGGGCTATCTACCCTTTGATCAAAGTCATTACAGGGCTTATAGGTGGGGTGAAGATGGTATTGCAGGCATTTCAGATTATTTTCAAAACCTTTGTTTTGCCGTTTCCTATTGGAATGGAAAAGATCCCATTTTAAAAGAAAGGCTGTTTGGCCTGGGCAATTATGATGGCAATCATGGTGAGGACGTAAAGGAATTGTACTTTTATCAGGACAATACGCCTACCCATTACCACATGGAATATTTGTATAAATATCCTCAACGCGAATTTCCTTATCAGCAACTTTTAGAAAATAACCGGCTCAAAAGCAAAGCCGAACCTGAGTATGAAATTCTTGATACAGGGGTGTTTGACAATGATGAATATTTTGACATCAACATTAAGTATGCAAAAAATTCAGCTACAGATATCTTTATAAAAATTTCTGTAACCAACAGATTCAGTGCCCCTGCCCCTATCACTATTTTACCTACGTTGTGGTTTTACAACCGATGGATATTTACACCTGAAGAGCCCAAACCATCAATTACATTCATCGATAAAAACACGGCGAAAGCCCATCACCACAGATTGGGTGATTATTATTTTTATTTCAACAACGCCGACGACCGGCTCTTTACAGAAAATGAAACCAATAGTGCCAAATTAAATGGCACCCCCAATAAAAACCCTTTTACCAAAGATGCTTTTCATGATGCCATCATAAAAGGCGCCAATAAAATAAAACTTCGCAACAAAAAAGTAGGAACCAAATTCACACCTGTGTTTGAACGAATGGTGGGTGCGCATGAAACTATTGATATTTATTGCAGACTGGGAAATGAATTCACCCAACATCCTTTCTGGAATGGATTTGAACAAGTGTTTGAGGAAAGAAAAAAAGAAGCAGATGAATATTACAGCCTCATTTTACCGGATAATATTTCTGATGACCTCAAAAATATCCAGCGGAAAGCATTGGCAGGCTTACTATGGAGCAAACAATACTACCACTTTGATGTAGAACGTTGGCTATCTACCAGCGACGGCATTACACCGGTGAACCCGGGTAAGACGAACGGTAGAAACAGCGATTGGAAACATCTTAAAAATCAGGACATCATTGCGATGCCCGACAAATGGGAATACCCCTGGTATGCCGCGTGGGATCTAGCATTTCATTGCATATCCCTGGCCATTGTAGACGTTGGTTTTGCCAAACACCAGCTGCAACTCATCATGAGGGAGTGGTACATGAAACCCGATGGTCAGCTCCCCGCCTATGAATGGAATTTTAGTGATGTAAATCCACCTGTACAGGCTTGGGCAGCCATGGAAATTTATAGGATAGAACAAGATACACGCGGAGAGGGTGATGTAGTATTTTTAAAACGTGTATTTCAAAAACTGCTCATCAATTTTACTTGGTGGATCAATAGAAAAGACAGAAATGGCAATAGCATTTTCGAAGGCGGATTTTTAGGGCTCGATAATATTGGAGTGTTTAACAGAAGTCACCACTTTACATCTGGCACTCAATTAGAGCAGGCAGATGGTACGAGTTGGATGGGTATGTACGCACTCAACATGATGGATATTGCACTAGAAATTTCGAAATACGATAATGCCTTTGAAGACATTGCGACGAAGTTTTTTGAGCATTTTGTAATGATAGCTGAATCGCTCAATAACCATGGTTTGTGGAATGAGGAAGATAAATTCTTTTATGATGTACTGTGTAGTTCGGGTGCAGAACCATTGCCACTGCGCATTCAAAGTATTGTGGGTTTAACCAGTTTGTTTGCAGTTAGTACCATCGAAAACCAAGTTTTAAAAAACCTACCCGACTTCAAAAAACGAATCACCTGGTTTGAGAATTATAGAAAAAAGAATGGCCTATTTTGGCCGAATGAAGAACGGGGTGATGGAGAAGAAATTTTGATATCGCTGGTACAAAAGGAAAGATTGGTTTTTTTGTTGAATAGAATGTTGAATGAAGAGGAGTTTTTATCTTGTGGAGGTATCAGGGCATTGTCTAAACACCATGAAAAAAATCCTTATAGAGTTGTAGTAGATGGAGAAGAATACAGCATTCAGTACGACCCAGGCGACAGCACCAGTAATTTGTTTGGCGGTAACAGCAACTGGCGTGGTCCTGTTTGGATGCCCATTAACTATCTCATCATAAGGGCCATCAGAAAATACGGAGCATTTTATGGAGATAGTCTGAAAGTTGAATACCCCACTGGGTCAGAAAATTGGTTTAACCTTTCGGAGGTTTCCAAATTATTGTCTGATAGGGTCATCAGTTTGTTTGCGAAAGACGAGGAAGGTAATCGTAAACTCAATGGCAAATACAACTGGTTTTACAACAAACCAGGCAATGAATCGCTGGTATTGTTTTTTGAATATTTTCATGGCGACTCAGGCTCTGGTTTAGGAGCAAGTCACCAAACAGGCTGGACATCACTGGTAGCAGACCTTATAGGCACCAAACAGATTCCAAAACAGGAATGATTTGGCAATGACATTTAGTAGTTTTTAAATTTAAATATATTGAACATGACGAAATTGTTGACATACCTAGTGCTTTTTATGATAGTAGGCGTTGCCTGTTCGGAAATAAAAAATACCAGCCAGAAAGGATCTTTAGCAGCACCCAATGTTGCAGACACAGCTGCGGCGGCCAATTACAAATCGTACTGTGCAGGCTGCCATGGCGATAAAATGGATGCATTTGTAGACAGAAAATGGAAACATGGTAAAACAAGAGAAGACCTGTTTAAGTCAATCAAAGTTGGTTACCCCGATGGCGGCATGCCTTCGTACACTGCCACTTTTAAAGATGATGAAGCGTATGCCCTCGCAGATTATATCATGAATGGTATTAAAAACAGAGAGCGTTACGATTTTGAAAAAACGGCGGTGAAAGAAAATTTGTTTACCTCCGAACAGCAAAACATCGTATTGGATACGATTGCTAATGGAGCCGAATCATTTTGGGGGATGGCGTTCTTGCCCAATGGCGAAATACTGACCACTACAAAAGTGGGCACATTGTACAAAATTGGTACAGACAAAACAAAAACCAAGATTACTGGATTACCTGAAGTTAACTCAGATGGGCAAGGAGGTTTGATGGAAGTACTTTTGCACCCAAATTACGCCAGCAATGGCTACATTTATTTGTCATACTCTGCCCTTAAAAAAGAAAACAACCAGACCTTAACTACCACCGCCATACTGAGAGCCACTTTAGTGAACAATGAGCTGCAAGACAAAAAAATAATTTTCGAAGCCTTGCCTTATTCTAAAACCCGTCATCATTATGGTAGTAGAATGGTTTTTGGCAAAGATGGGTTACTCTATTTTTCAGTTGGCGAACGCGGAAATGAAAAACAAAATCCACAGTCGACCGCAAATGATTTAGGTAAAATTCACCGTATCAAAGATGATGGAAGTATTCCTGCCAACAATCCATTTGCCAACAACAATGAAATGAAGCAAAGCATTTTCAGTTATGGCAATAGAAACCCGCAGGGGCTTACCTTTCACCCAACCACGGGCGAATTGTGGAGCCATGAACACGGGCCACGCGGTGGAGATGAGATCAACATTATTGAAGGAGGAAAAAACTACGGTTGGCCTGCCATATCCTATGGCATCAATTACAATGGAACAGTATTGACAGAAAAAACGGCCCTTCCAGGAATGGAGCAACCATTGCATTATTGGATACCATCTATTGCACCCAGTGGTATGGCTTTTGTTACCGGCGATAAATACAAAAATTGGAAAGGCAATTTGATGGTAGGATCATTGCGGTTTAAATACCTCAATCGATGTGTGATTAACAACGGGAAAGTTGAAAAAGAAGAACTGCTTTTGAAAAATATAGGCAGGGTGAGAGACGTAAAAATGGGCAACGATGAATACTTGTATATAGCAGTAGAAAACCCAGGCTATATTTTTAGATTGATGCCTACAAAATAACGATCATTGTATTTCTTGTAACCCGTTTTAACCTGAATTTGATTTCAGTTTAAAACGGGTTTTTAATTTTGATC
>JBIIPY010000009.1:0-51160 GCA_044342365.1 Ferruginibacter sp.
CAGTCCAGAACTAAACCCTGCCGAAAAAATATGGGCAAAATATAAAAGAACATTTACAAACAGGCTGCACAAATCATTAGAAGAACTAAGTAATTTCATACAAGAAGCAGTAAAAAACACCACGAAAGATGGCATCATTTCTACTTGCTCTTTTGACTATATTTTTGAAGGGCCCTTTTGGACTAAATAATAAATCACTTTGGTATAAGACTTCATCTAGGTAATATTTTAATACCGTACTGATGCTGCATTCATCCATTAGGTCGACCGTATTTTTAAAACTGGCTTCATTGGTGGGTTTTATAATAAGCACCATTTCATCTTTTCCCCTGATTTGTTTTACCTTTCTTTTTTTATTGAGCAACAACATCCGTAAACCAGATGGCTCGTAGCTGATAGCATGCAATGTAGCGGTGTCTACATTGCCTTCATAATAATACAATTCGTTGTTCCCGTCTGCAATGAGTGTGAGGGCACAGGATTCGCAGATATCATCACTGATTCCAATGTCTGTGTCGTTCGGCATTTTAATACCCATTACATGTGGTTCTAAAAGTGAACTGGTGAAAATAAAAAAAGTGATGAGAATAAAACCCAAATCTACCATGGGCGTAAGATCTAACTTGGTAGATCTTTTAGTGCAAACGGTGCGTTTGTTTTTATGCTGGGTGTTTTGTGTTTGAATTTCTGCCATAATAAGTAGTTTATGCTATGATGAAAGGGTATGGAAATTCCATAAGATGAGCAGGTGGTATAAAATGTTGAAGGATGCTGTAAGGGATTTTTACTTGACTTCCATTTCTTTTGAAAAAAATTTTATGTAACTGTACTTTTATATTTCGCGATAATTATCTTGAGAGTCGAACATTTTTTTTACGCTTCGCTGAAAGCTAGTCAGCAGCAAGTTTTAATCGGTTTGAAAAAAATCTTTTTCTTTAAAGATGAACAGATTCATAGCCGCTCGCTGGAAGCGAGGCGGCGGCAGCACTCTGATGTTTTGAAGAGAAATTATTGAGAAGCTCACTTCATTATTTTCCTGTATTTTATTTTATGATACTGAATATGTTTACCGCTTTACTAAATTCATTTTTCTATTTCTTTCTTTCTCTAAGTTTGAATAGATTCATTGCCGCTCGCTGGAAGCGAGGCGGCGGCAGCACTCTGATGTTTTGAAGAGAAATTATTGGGAAGCTTACTCCGTTATTTTTGGGTATTTTATTTTACGATCTTGAATTTGTATACCGCTTTACTAAATTCATTTTTCTATTTCTTTCTTTCTCTAAGTTTGAATAGATTCATTGCCGCTCGCTGGAAGCGAGGCGGCGGCAGCACTCTGATGTTTTGAAGAGAAATTATTGGGAAGCTCACTTCATTATTTTCCTGTATTTTATTTTACGATATTGAATAAGTTTACCGCTTTACTAAATTCATTTTTCTATTTCTTTCTCTAAGTTTGAATAGATTCATAGCCGCTCGCTGGAAGCGAGGCGGCGGCAGCATCTCTATAATTTGTCAGAGCAGCTTACGTTTCTACTTTGGAAAAACACCAGCCGTATGCACAAAAAAATGCCTCCCCATTGGGAGGCATTGAACTATTTGAAAAAAGCTTTTTTACTCTTCTTGTACTTGGAAGGTGATCGGCTGACGGCGATACGCATTCACGAATCTTCCGTTTTGCTGAGCGGGCGTCCAATTCGGACCCTTTTTAATTACCCTCATGGCTTCTTCTTCCATACCGAAACCGTGTTTGGTTTCAGCAACTACGTCGCTGATAGTACCATCTTTACTCACAATAAATCTTACGATCACTTGGTAAGTTCCTGGTTGTGCACCATTGTCTACCGGCGTGTTCGGATCCAATTTATTTCGAAGGTATTTCGTCCAGGCTGCTGTTCCACCTGGAAAAGCAGCTTCGATTTCTACCTTATTAAAGATCTTGCCTTCATCGTCCTCTACTGGAGCAGCCACAACTTTTGTACCTACATCCTCAACGGGTGCTTGTACAATTTGTATTTTATTGTCGCTTTCTACGGTTTTGGTACTGATCACCGCATCTTCCTTGATCTCTTCAACTATTTCATCCTTCACCTCTTCATCGGGTACCACTTGAGGTGGTGTGAACTTCACCTGATTTACTTCTGGTGGTGGTGGTGGTTCTGGTGGTGGCGGTGGTGGTGGTAGCGGCGGTGGCGGTGGTTCGTCCGGCTTAATTTCGGCCAATCTGGTATCTTCTGCATTAATGTCCAGGTCCGAATTAGCGGCTACTTTACTGGCGAACACATAACCGCCAATAATTACAACCAAAGAAAGAACTACTACAGCCAAGGCTTTTTTAATCCTTGAGGGATATGTTTTTCTCAGATCGTAAGCTCCGTACGACTTGTTTTTTCCATCGAAGATAATGTCGAGGATATCTGCATTTAAAATTTTGTTTACGTCCATTGTTGTCTCTTTGTTTATAAGATTCAGATTTATTCCGATTCCATAAAATTATTTGATGCCGTTTGCCGTTTCGGTTTCTTTAATCATCAGGGCTTCGGCAGGTGACATTTCCACTTCTGCATAGTGACCTGGAGGTACTGCAGAAATAGACATCTCATCTAAAATATCAATTGCATTTTTGAAAGTAGAACTAGAATCAGATTTAATAATATACATCAGATCATCAAGGGGAGTAGCTTTTTTCTTTTCAACAATCAAACCTCTGATGTCTTTGAAACTGCTACTCTTGAATTGTTCTGATAATTTAGCAGGATCAAGCTGGCCATAGTAGTAATAAATCTGATTGCTTTTGCCCAATAAAATGGTCATAGCACCAGAATTTTTTACTTTCTTTTGTTCTTCCGGATTATCATCTTTGGGCTCATTCATTTTCATGGCCGTGCTTTGCTGCATGGTTGTAGTGAAAACGAAGAAGGTTACCAACAGAAAACCCAGATCCACCATGGGAGTAAGATCTACACGAGTAGATAGCTTTTTTCCTTTTTTTACGCCGGGCCCTTTTTTATGACCGCCACCCGACGAAGTATCCATTTCTGCCATTTCGCTTCTTTTTTAAGTTATAGAAAAACTATTTATTTTTTTCAGCCACCGCTTTGTTATACAGCTCTGAACCTATTGGTACAGGTTGCCCGTTGGTAACTATCCTAAACTTGTAAATCTGGTTTCTTTTAAATGCAGATTTAATGTTTTTAAATACAGGATACAATGTTTCACTATCGCCCTTTATCAACAACATATCTTGCAGTTTGCTTTGATCCCCACCTGCATACACGTTGGTAACACTGCGAAGCCAGTCAACCAATTCATTGTTCAGGCTATCCTTTACAGGAATACCTGGCATATCTGCCGGATTAAGTGCACTGGTTAATGCCAATGAAGATTTCAACTGGTTAAAAGGAAGCCCAATAAACTCTTGCTTATTAAGTTTCGCCATTTCTGCAGCAGATAAATTTAACCCTTTGGTGAGATTGATATTGTTTAGAATCTCACTTTTTTTGGTTTCATCACCTAAAGCTAAAAAAGCTCTTCCGTCTTTGGTCATCGTAATCATGATCGCATTGTCTGGAGCCACTTCTTTGGAAATAGAATTTGGTGTAACTACACTCAGTACTTCCGGCGGCTTTTGCTTGGTGGCCAATATAAAAAAGGACAACAGCAGAAAAGCCACGTCACACATCGCAGTCATATCTACGACGGTACTTTTACGGGGTATTTTAACTTTTGGCATTTCTATTTATTTTATTTGATATACTTATGATGCAAAGCTGTTCGAATTCCATACAAATTATTTGTACAGAGATGCGAAACTTTGAGTTAAAGTAAATCCTGATTCATCAATACCGTAAGTGATACCATCGATGCGGGTAGTAAACATGTTGTAGAAAATAATCGCAACTGCTGATGTACCAATTCCCAAAGCAGTGTTGTACAATGCCTCAGAAATACCTTGAGAAAGTGCACTTGCGGCACCTCCACCGCCACCTTCTGCTCCAAGTGCAGCAAAAGAACGAATCATACCCAATACCGTTCCAAATAGACCTAACAAAGTAGCCACAGAAGCTATGGTTGACAAGAACACCAAGTTCTTTTCCAACATTGGTAATTCAAGTGCAGTAGCTTCTTCTACTTCTTTTTGTATAGCCAATACTTTTTGTTCAGTATCCAATTCAGAGTTGTTAATCATGTCTTTGTAGCGGTGTAAACCAGCCTTCATAACATTACCAACAGATCCTTTTTGTTTGTCGCACTCTGCCAAAGCAGCGTCCACATTTTTGTTAGCCAAATGGTACTGTACTTTTCTAACGAAGTCTGCATTGTTGCCAGTTCCAGTTGCTTTAGAAATAGTTAAAAATCTTTCTACCACAAATACGATGGCAGTTAAAAAAGTACCGATTAATATAGGTACAACAATACCCCCCAAGTACATACCGTAGATACCACCTTTAGGCTCGTGATGATCGGGCCAGAACCAACCAGTGCCTGGCTTTGCGAAATTAGAAGCATTCCCTAAGCCAAATCTCCATAAAATATATCCGAGGAGGATACATGCTACTGGAGCGATCCATGAAATTGCGTTGCCTGTCTTTTTTGCCTGAACTGAGGTAACCGGTTTAACTGTTGCAGTTGTTTTTGTTTCTGCCATAACATTCAATTTTTAGAAAGTGAAGATTTAGTTCTTAATTGTTTAAAAAAATGGTTTTGATTGCTTAAACGGGTGTTATTAAGGTACGGTAAATATTTAGTTTTCGTAGGTTAGAGGATTGTCGGAGCGCACAAGTTAATAAATAAATTGAATGCAATTACGCTGTACTCAATTTTTTTTTGATAATTTAATAATGAGGAATTATACGCCTATTTTTAATTATAATCTTGTTTGGCTGCCTCAACAATATGTACTATGCATGGCGCAATGCTACAATGGGATCAAGCTTTGATGCCTTATAAGCTGGGTACAATCCAGCCCCCAAACCCACTAGGCTACATACAATGACTGCAGCAATAACCCATGCCCACGGTACCACAAAACCTGTACCCAACAAGATAGCAACCACATTTCCAATTAAAACACCCGCAACAATACCTGCTACGGCTCCTAATAAACTAATGATGACCGACTCAAATAAAAATTGGTAACGGATGTTGGTAGAGGTACACCCCAATGCCTTTGCCAAGCCAATTTCTTTGGTTCGCTCGTTTACTGCTACCAGCATGATGTTCATCAAGCCGATGGCTGCGCCAATTAGAGTGATAAAAGCTATCCCAATGGTTCCTTTTTCTAAAAAACTTAAGTTGGTGAGCAAGGTTTGAGCGATGCTGTCGCTTTTGTCGATAAAAAAATTGTCTTCTTCTTTTACATCTAGTTTTCTAATGGGTCTAAATACGCCTGTGGCTTCTGCTGAAGCCATGTCCATCAGCTTTAGGTCATTCACTTTCACCGCCACAGTAAAGGTGCTGGATGCACCAGCGTACAATCGTCGGATATTGTTTACAGAGGTGAGCACTACCCTGCTGCTGTTAAAAAAAGCACTCGATGTTTTTTCTTCCAATACGGCAATCACCCGGTAAGGTGTTTGATCTACATTGATAACGGCATCCAATGCTTTTTCTGGGTTGTCTGGAAAAAGTTTGGCCGCTACCCCACTTCCAATAATGCAGAGATTTCTACCACTCTCCACTTCTGTTTGGGTGAAATTTCGCCCGTATTGAATATTGTAACCATTCAGTTCTAAATAATTTTCATCACCCCCAAATACATTTACATCTGGATTCGTTTTCTTTCTATTGGTGTTAACCACTACTGCCGATTTGCCTCGAATGGCGAGTCCCACTTTTGTTCCGGGAAATGAATACCTATTCTTAAATTCCTTGGCCTCATCGTATGTGATGATTTTTCCCAAACTCGATTTCTTTTCTTTGCGTGTATTTTTTTTCACCACTTCAGCATTGCGGCTCCTGCCACCCCCAAAACGGATATTGCGCTCTTTGTAACGTATGCCAAATGAATTAGCGCCCATGGTAGAAAAACTATCAGAAAGTGAATTGCTTGCAGCCTTAATGGCTGTAATGATGAGAATGAGTGCAAAAATACCCAACGCCATAATAATGATTGTAATGGCTGTACGTAATTTGTTGCTCTTTACATTCTTCCAGGAAAGTAACAAGGAATCTTTATAGGTCATGTAGCGTAATTATTGATGCTAAAGGTAAGCCTCCACCCATAAAATTTATAAAATTTTTACGAATGGTATCAATGGTACAACCAGCCCAGCAACAGCTCTGGATAAATACCAATTGCTATAATAAGAAAGGCAGTGATGGCCAACAAAACTTTAAACCCAGCACTGATGTTGTTGGCATCTACCAATGGCTCTGTGCCTGCCTCTTTAAAATACATGGCCTGAATAACACGGAAATAGTAGTAAGCACTGATGGCGGCGAACAATACCGCTACAATCACCAACCACAAGTGGTTACCGGTTTGTGCTGTGGCCATCAACATATAAAATTTGCTTTGGAAGCCCGCCGTAAGCGGAATGCCAGTAAGGGAGAGTAAAAATATAGTGGCACAAAGGGCCAACAGGGGTTGTTGTTTACCCAATCCATTAAAACCTTCGATGGTGTAATCATTCATTTTAATGAGTATTGCAAAAAAACCGATGGTAGCTAAACTATAAGCTGCGGCATACAATACCAAACCTTCGCGGGCCATATCGTTCAGTGCCAGCACAGCTAGCATCATAAAACCAGCTTGTGCGATACTTGAGTAAGCCAACATGCGTTTTACACTTTGCTGAAAAACGGCAGTGATGTTACCAAACAATAAAGTAGCAACAGTGATGATGGCTATAAGCGTTTGCCATTGAGCTTGAACCCTGCCAAAAGAGTTTTCAAACAATCGTACAAAGGCAAAGAACCCCGCCACTTTTACGATCGTACTCATGAATGAGGTAAACACCGTTGGTGCCCCATCGTACACATCTGGCGTCCAAAAATGAAATGGCGCAGCAGACACTTTAAACGACATAGATATAATGAGCAACAACATTCCTATCGCCAGCATGGGTGACAATGCTCCTTCACCCAATACCAAATTGTTGATGAAAAAAGAGGCATTCACATTTCCTCCATAAATAAAAGTGATACCCAACAGCATGATGCCTGTTGAGAAAGAACCCATTAACAAATATTTTAGCGCGGCTTCGTTGCTTTTTAAATTTCGCTTATCGCTTCCCGTTAGTATGTACAGCGGAATAGAAATAATTTCGATACCAAGAAATAAGAATAACAACGTATTGTAGGTAGATGCCAACGCAATACCACAAAGCACAAAAAATATCAAAGCAAAATATTCGCCCACATGCTCGCCCACTTTTTCGATGTCTTTTGCATTCAGCAGAAAAAACAACAATGTACCCAAATGTACTACCGCCAAAAAGCTGAGGTTAAAGCTATTGGTTAGGATCATGTCTTTGCTATCGATATTAAATATGGGTGCGCCGTTATAAAGTTCCCAACCATTTAGCAATACCAATAGGATAGCCCCTGCAATAGCAAGGTATTTAGGCGTGCTTTTACTTTTAATAAAAACACCGCTAAACATCATTACGATACCCCAAACAGCTGAAAATACAATTGCGTTCATAATAAAAATCTAAAAAGTGATGCGTCTTTGCTCTTTGTTATTTTTTAATGGCCAATAACCCATTCACCGCTTCTTTTGTAAGCTCAATCAATGGTTGTGGCATTATACCTAATCCAAGTATAAAAACTACTATTACTCCCAGGGCAAACTTTTGCCCCAGCGAAATGTCTTGCATATTTTGTGTAAGCGCATTGCTTTCGCCATAAAATACTTTTTGAATCATACGCAAAGTATACACTGCTGCTAAAATAATTCCGAAACCTGCTACAACTGCGTACCAAACATTGGCTTTGTACAAACCCCCAAACATCAAAAACTCTCCCACAAAGGCATTGGTGAGCGGCAATGCAATATTGGCCAGCGCGATGATCACCAAAAATATCGTAAGTGCGGGTGCCTTGTGTGCCACACCACTTAGTTGAGAAATATGTTTTGCCCCCGTTTGTTTTTCCAGCATATCTACCACTATCCACATGCCTATGATGTTTATTCCATGACTAAACATTTGCAAATACACGCCCTGCACACTCATTTCGTTGTTGGCAAACAATGCTGCACTCATTAAACCAATGTGTGCAATAGAGGAATACGCAATCAACTTTTTAATATTGTCTTGTTTGATGGCAATAAAACTGGCGTATAAAATGCCGATAATAGAAAGTACAATCACCACGTTGGCAAATTGCAAAGATGCATCGGGCAATACTGGCATCAACCAACGAATTACGCCAAACAAACCCATCTTCACCATTACACCACTTAGTACCATGGTAACCGAAGTGGGTGATTGATCGTAGGTATCTGGCTGCCAAGTGTGGAATGGAAATACGGGCATTTTTATGGCGAAGGCTGCAAAAAACAACCAGAACAACCAAGTTTGCTCCCCCTTACTCAACACTGCGTGCATGAAAGATTGCAACGCAAAACTATGCTGTGAAATGTGCCCATCATCAAAAGCTCTTTCTGGAGTGTGCAAGTACACATAAATGATCCCTATGAGCATCAACAATGAACCGGCAAAAGTGTACACAAAAAATTTAAACGTAGCCTGTATTCTCTTTTCACCACCCCACATGCTACACAAAAAGTAAACAGGGATCAATGCCAACTCCCAGAAGAAATAAAACACCAATGCATCCCATGCAAGAAACACACCCATTAAACCTGCCTGTGTAAGCAACATCAATCCATAAAATGAATTCGGATTCTTGTAATTATTTTGTTGTGTGCTGATAAAAATAATAGGGAAACTCAAAGCAGTTAGAAAGGTCAATAACCTTCCTGTACTGTCTAACACAAGGTAAAAACTATTGCCAATGTATTTGAGCCAGTAGTAGTTCACTTTGTTGAAGGATGCATATTTTACATCATCCGCAAAGAAAAGACTGGCCACAGATACGCCCAAAATAATCAATGAACTTAAGATAGCCCAAGCTTTGGCACTGCCCTGTTTCTTGAGAAAAAAAGCAATGATGCCGGCTACCAATGGTAGCCACAACAGTAATTCTGGAAATGTAATGTAATTGCCCACAATATAATTTTTACACAAATAATTGAATAATGAATAACAACAGCATACCAATCACCATCAGTAATACGTATGCTCCAACCTGACCGCTTTGCAATAAACGAATTTGCCTGCTGCCATAGTTAACGGCTCTGCCTACTCCATTTACAAAACCGTCTATTACTTTTTTCTCAATAATATTGTTAAAGAAAGCCCCTAAAGCAGCCAGTGGTTGAACAATGGCGGTTTGGTAAAACTCATCTACATACCACTTGTTTTGCAATACTTTTCCAAAACCTATAGCTTCTCCTTCTGCCTTGTAATTTTTGTACAAGCTATAGGCGGTAAATATTGAAGCCGACACCAACACTGTAGAAAGAGCCATTAAAATATATTCGGTAGAATGGTCGAGATGGTGACTTACCGTTTTAATAACCGGTGTTAAAAATTGCGACAGCTCGTGATGACCACCCAATGCTTCTGGTACACCAATAACACCACCAACAATACTCAAAATAGCGAGGATGATGAGTGGGATGGTCATCGCCGAAGGACTCTCGTGCAGGTGATGTTCCTTTTCGTGAGTACCTCTGAATGTGCCTCTGAATGTAATGAAATACAAACGGAACATATAAAATGCTGTGAGCAAAGCCGCAAACAAGGCAATGCCATACAACAGTGGACCATGCCCATAAGCGCCTGCTAAAATTTCATCTTTACTAAAGAACCCAGAAAAGCCAGGAATACCTGATATGGCTAAACATCCAATCAGGAAAGTGATACTGGTAATTTTCATGTGTTTGTGCAAGCCACCCATTTTACGAATATCCTGTTCTCCCCCCATGGCATGAATAACGCTACCACTGCCAAGGAACATCAGGGCTTTGAAAAAAGCATGCGTTATTACATGAAATACTGCAGCTGTATAATTTCCAGTACCCAAAGCAAGGAACATGAATCCAAGCTGACTCACGGTTGAGTAAGCCAATATTTTTTTAATATCATTTTGTTTGATAGCAATAGAAGCCGCTAATAAAGCTGTTGCCAAGCCCACCACGGTTATCACCGTTTGAGTAATGGGTGCCAAAGAAAAGAGGGTGTTGCTTCTGGCAATCATGTAAATACCTGCAGTAACCATGGTAGCAGCGTGAATGAGCGCACTCACTGGTGTGGGACCAGCCATGGCATCGGGCAACCAGGTGTACAAAGGAATTTGCGCCGACTTACCCGTTGCACCTACAAATAACAGTAAAGTGATGCCAGTAATGTCTGTGGGTGTTAATAGCTTCAAGGTTTCTGGTGTAAACAACACGTCGTAATTGGCAGTTCCAACTTTTGCGATGAGCCAAAATACTGCCAGTAAAAAACCAAGGTCACCAATTCTGTTCATGATAAATGCCTTATTGGCGGCAGAGGTATACTCCGGTTTTTTAAACCAGAAGCCAATGAGTAAATAAGAACACAATCCTACGCCTTCCCAACCTATAAACATGATCACAAAATTACCGCCCATCACCAGCAGCAACATGGAAAAGACGAACAGATTGAGGTAAGAAAAATATTTTGCAAAATCTTTCGAAGGCTCTTCGTGCATGTACGATGTACTGTACACGTGTATCAAAAATCCGATCCCAGTAATGATGAGCAAGAAGATAGCCGAGAGCTGGTCTACCTTGAATTCGAAAGCCAGTTTAAAATCGCTTAATCGGATAAAGTCGAAATAGTTCACATTGAAGGCGCCTACATTTTTCACTTGAAAAAACACCAATACACTCAGGATGAAAGAGGCCAAAATTACCCCGCTGCCAATGGTACCGCTGATGCCTTTCGAAAGTTGTTTTCTACCCAGCCCGTTTACCAAAAAACCAATGAATGGCAAAACGGGAATTAACCAAATTAATGCTGAAATGTTGCTCATAATTCAATGAATACTTTTGAGGAATCAGTTCCTATATGAAACATCAAACAATGATTTCTTTACAGAAAAGATTGTTTGTTAGTTTTTTAACCTGTTTAAAAAATTAATATCTACCGAATGGGTGTTTCTGTATAACATCACAATGATAGCCAAACCCACACTCACTTCAGCGGCCGCCACTACCATGATGAAAAACACAAATATTTGTGCGTCGCTTGCATAGGTAGCAGATGATTTTACCGCATTGCTGGCTGCATGCATTTTTGAAAAAGCTACCATCAACAAATTCACCGCATTGAGCATAAGTTCAATGCACATGAACACGATGATGGCATTGCGCCGCACCAGTACACCAATAATTCCGATAGTAAACAATGTTAGCGATAACGCCATGTATGCCTTAATGTCCATAATTTACAATTTCACATATAAGCCTACGCCGATGTTTGACGAAGCTGTTGTATTGATAAAATATCCTGAATCTTTTTGCTTGCATTGCCATTAAAAATATCTACTCCTTTGTAAGATGCTTTTTTTATTAGCAACTTGGTAATTACACTTTTGGTCATTAGTCTTTTTTTCCAATAATCACAGCGCCCAGCATTGCACTTAAAAAAAGCACACTCGCCAATTCAAATGGCAGCACATAGTTTGTAAACAATACTTTTCCAAGATTGTCCATTAGCCCTTGGTCGCCAATTTTCATTTGTACCAATTGACTATTGCCACCTTTGTAAAGTGTGGCTAACAGTACCAACAACAAGGAACCTCCCGATATGATACCAATGATGTGTAAACGATAATTTTTTACGGGCTCCGTATCGGCATTCAGGTTCATCAGCATTACCACAAAAAGGAACAGTACCATAATGGCGCCGGCATATACAATGATGTTTACCACTGCCAAAAACTGTGCATTCAATAAAATATAGTGCGCTGAAATAGCAAAAAATACCACAATCAGCCATAGAATGCTTTTCACAGGATTTTTGCTGAGCAGCATCATCACAGCGCTGCCAATTGCCATTGCAGATAGAAGAATAAAAATAAATGTTGTTATGCTCATAATCCTTTTTTATGCCTGCAAACAGCAAGGCATTTTAATGTTTAGTCAATTCTTTTTGCTGGTCTGTTACCCAATGCTTTTTGGTATTGTTCAGGATTTTCTTTCGGATGCGGTATCAGCAATTCTTGTTTATTGTACACAAATTGTTTGCGATTGTAATCTGCCGGTGTAAAGGTTTCGCTTAAATAGATAGCGTCTTTCGGACAAGCCTCTTCACAGAGGCCACAGAAAATACAGCGCAACATATTGATCTCATAACGTGCCGCATACTTTTCTTCTTTGTACAAATGCTCTTCGCCAGGTTGCCTTTCTGCAGCTTCCATGGTGATGGCTTCTGCCGGACAAGCTACAGCACACAAACCACAAGCAGTACAGTTTTCGCGACCTTCTTCATCTCTGTTCAATATTTGTAAACCACGAAATACTGGACTAAAAGGTCTGGTTTTTTCGGGATAATTAATAGTAGGTTTCTTTTTAAAGATGTGCATGAAAGTAATGAACATCCCTTTGAAGATAGCGGGTAGGTACAAGCGTTCTGCAAAACTCATCGGTTTGCGACTTACTTCTTTTACTCTGTTGGTTAGTGCCTGCATATTGTAAAGATTTGCAAAAATAATAGTTTAAAAATGGCTAGCCGTTATTTATCGAAATATAAAATAAGAGCGCCTGTTACCAACATGTTGAACAATGCCAGTGGAATTAAAATTCTCCAACCCAGGTGCATCAATTGATCGTACCTGAATCTAGGAATGGTCCATCTCACCCACATGAATAAAAATATGAAACCCACCACTTTGAACATCAATGCTGCGAGGCCAATCAATGATAACCAATTGCCCCAATCAGCATGGGCCACTTCATCAAAAAATGGCATATCGTATCCACCAAAAAACAAAGTGGCCATCACCACACTGCTGATGAACATGTTGATATATTCTGAAAACAAGTAAAAACCGAGTTTCATAGAAGAATACTCTGTGTGGTATCCACCAATGAGTTCATTCTCTGCCTCCGGCAAATCGAAAGGCGTTCTGTTACACTCGGCAAATGCACAAATTAAGAAGATGAAAAACCCAAGCGGTTGATATACTACGTTCCAGTTGGTAGCTTGTTGTTGCTCTACCATTTCTTTTAAACTGAGTGTTCCGGTTACCATCAACAAAGCAATAAGCGATAAGCCCATGGCCAGTTCATAGCTGATGATTTGGGATGCTGCTCTTAATGCACTCAACAAAGAAAATTTATTGTTGCTGGCCCAACCACCAATCATTATGCCGTACACACCTAAGCTCAATACACCAAACACAAAGAGAATACCAATATTTACGTCTGCAATTTGCAGTGAAACTGTTCTTCCAAAAACTTCGATGGTACTACCCCATGGTACTACTGCGCTAGTCATAATAGCGGTGATCATGGCCAAACCCGGACCAAGCACGAATAAAAATTTTGAGGAGAGATTGGGGATGATTTCTTCTTTAAAAAACAACTTCATACCATCGGCCAGCGGTTGTAGCAAACCAAAGGGACCAGCTCTGTTGGGTCCTCTTCTATCCTGCAAAATGGCCGCTACCTTTCTTTCTGCAAAAGTGGTGTACATGGCAATCACCAAGGAGCCCATCACCACTACGAGAATGAGAACAAACTTTTCTATGATCAACGGAAGGTCTATCACTAAAAACATCTTTCCTATTTTAAATTTATGGGTTAATTGAAGGCGGCGGTGCTGTACTGTACCGTTGCCTTCTTATTTTATTTTATGCCTCGTTAAAATCAGCTGATGTAGCCGGCCTGTTCAACTCGCTTAAATCTATTGCTGGACTGTTTACATTGCTCACGCTGTGAATATCCATCAACAGTTTTGGTTCACGCCCACCCATCACCTTGCTCACGGTTTCTGCTGGCATGGTGAGGGTTTTGTATTTGTTAGCACCTACCACAGAGTGGCGGCTAATGCTGGTTACCCCTTCGATGTTCCAATCTGTTGTTTCTTTTTTATCAAAGCGGCAAGTGTTGCAAATCCAACCTGGTTTGCCATCATAACTTTGCACTTCACCCCATTGGTCTTTGCGTGCGGTAACCCTGAACACTTCATTGCCCCTCAACCACAGCGTGGTTTTGCCGCAGCAACCAGGCGTTTCACAATTGCGGTGTGCATCTACAGGTTTGGTAAACCATACCCTGTTTTTGAAACGGAATGTTTTGTCTGTTAATGCACCTACTGGGCACACGTCAATCATATTTCCGCTGAAATCATTGTCTACAGCTGCCGCTATATAAGTTGAAATAGCAGCATGATCCCCTCTGTCTACAATGCCATGTACCCTTTTTTCTGTAAGCTGATCTGCTACATACGTACAACGGTAACAAAGAATACAACGGGTCATGTGCAGTTGTATGTAAGGACCAATATCTTCTCTTTTAAAAGTTCTGCGGGCAAATTGGTAACGGGTACCTTCTTTGCCATGGTCGTAACCAAGATCTTGTAGATGGCATTCACCTGCCTGATCGCAAATAGGGCAATCTAACGGATGGTTCAATAACAAAAATTCTACCACCCCATTTCTGGCGTCGGTTACTCTTTCGCTGGTGATGTTTTTAACGATCATGCCATCCATCACGGTGGTACGGCAGCTGGCCACTAATTTTGGCATCGGCCTTGGATCGGCTGTTGAGCCTGCGGCAACTTCTACCAAACAGGTACGACATTTACCACCACTGCCTTCCAGCTTGCTGTAATAACACATGGCTGGTGGCGCAATATCTCCGCCTATTTGCCTCGCAGCATGCAGGATGGTAGTGCCAGGTGCCACATCGATGGTAATATTATCGATGGTAACTTTAAAGGCCGTTGGTGCTTCTTTTTTTATTTCTTCAGACATTTTTCAATTCTTTTATATCAGCTACTAAAGTCTTCCCTTTTTTAAACCGCTGCCGGTACATAAATGGGATCTGCATAATGAGCGAGCCCAAAATTTTGTGTAAGGCATTTTTCAGGGTTATTTACATGCCATTCAAACTCATCACGGAAGTGGCGAATAGCGGCCGCAACCGGCCATGCTGCTGCATCTCCGAGCGGACAAATTGTATTGCCTTCAATTTTTCTTTGAATGTCCCACAACAAATCAATGTCGGATGTTTTGCCTTTCCCTTTTTCGATGTTCAATAATATTTTTTCCATCCAGCCGGTTCCTTCACGGCATGGGCTGCATTGTCCGCAGCTTTCATGACGATAGAATCTTGCCAGCGTGTAGGTATTTTTTACAATACACTGGTCTTCATCCAACACAATAAAACCACCCGAACCCATCATAGATCCAGTGGCAAAACCGCCATCACTGAGGCTTTCGTAGTTCATCAATCTTTTTTCACCCTTAGCAGTGGTAAGCAATAAATTGGCAGGCAAAATGGGCACAGATGAACCTCCTGGGATACAAGCTTTTAATCTTTTGCCATTGGGAATACCCCCACAATATTCATCACTGTAAATAAATTCTTCTACAGAAATGGTCATGTCTATTTCGTACACTCCTGGCTTGTTGATGTTTCCGCAAGCACTGATGAGTTTGGTACCTGTACTTTTTCCGATGCCAATTTTAGCATATTCCTCTCCGCCTTCGTTGATGATGGGCACTACCGCAGCAATGGTTTCAACATTGTTCACCACAGTTGGCCGCTGCCATAAACCTTTCACCGCTGGAAATGGCGGCTTGATGCGAGGATTGCCTCTTCTGCCCTCTAAACTTTCGATGAGGGCAGTTTCTTCTCCACAGATATATGCACCTGCTCCGCGTTGCACGTAAATTTCGCAATCGAAACCAGTGCCTAAAATATTTTTTCCTAACCAGCCATTGGCTTTTGCTTCATCAATGGCTTTTTCTAGGATGTCCACGATCCATGCATATTCTCCGCGGATGTAGATGTAACTCACATTGCTACCAAGTGCAAAAGAGGAGGTGATCATACCTTCAATCAAGATATGTGGAATGAATTCCATCAGGTAACGATCTTTAAAAGTTCCTGGTTCACTTTCATCGGCGTTCACTACGAGGTGACGTGGAACGCCTTCTGGTTTGGCAATAAAACTCCATTTCATTCCCGCAGGAAAACCTGCACCACCACGGCCGCGCAGACCACTTTTTTTCACTTCTTCCACAATATCGGCAGGCGACATTTTGAACGCCTTTTCTACACTGCGGTAACCCCCTTCTCTGCGGTACACTTCGTAACCAGTAATGCCTGGTACATGTGCTTTTTCTAATAATAGTTTTCTACCCATAACACTTGTATATCTTCCTTTTCAAGAAGTTTGTTGCTGATAATTTTCTTAATGCGATATTGGCACCATGGGCACAGCCTGCCTTGCAAACAATACCCAACGGCTCCCCTTTTTCGTCCACACTTCCAGTACCCGTAATTGATACGTCACCATTTCTTTTCCTTTGAAAGCAGCTTTAATACTGGCGTTGAACCTTGCACTGGCCATGTTTCCATTCATTTCAATCTTAATACTGTCTTCTGCAATAGAAGCATAACTGATAAAACCGGTTTCCAGGTTTTTGATCATATCTTCCTTGGTTTCTACCCAACCATTGCTATGCCCGTAGGTAAGTGCTTTGTCTGTTTGTTGATTGATAGAAACCGTATTCTTCTTCACCATTGATTGGTGAAATGCTTTTAGTGTTTGTGTGAGTTTGGTTTGTTCAGTTTCCTGCGCAAATGCGGCTCCTACATACAATACGGCTGTACACAATATGGTGAATAGTTGCTTCAAATTATTGTTGGTTTACGCTGCATTCAGCAATGATGGCATCCACTTTGTTTTTGGTTAAATGTTCCCGATAGGTTGTACCATACTGCATCATGGGTGCATAACCGCAGGCGCCCAAACACTCTACCGTTTTTAAAGTAAACAAACCATCGGTAGTAGTTTCCCCTACATTGATGTTTAGTTTTTGTTTGATGTAATCGATGATATCATCTGACCCATTCAACATACAAGGACCAGTGTGGCAAACTTCAAACAAATGTTTACCAACTGGTTTTAGATTGTACATGCTGTAAAAGCTGGCCACTTCATATACTTCGATGGGTTCAATTTGCAACAGGCCTGCCACATAATCCATCACAGGAACATCTAACCATCCACCGAAATTGTCCTGAGCCAAATGCAACACTGGCAGCAGGGCGCTCTTTTGTTTCCCTTCAGGATAGCGCGAGATGATGGCTGCTACCTTATCTAAATTTTCGGAAGAAAATGAAATGTTCATTGTTATAATTTTTCTATCAATGCTTTTATTAATTTTTTATGCATCCAATTCACCCGCAATCAGGTTCAAGCTACTCATGGTAATCACCGCATCGCTCAACATACCGCCCTGTACCAACTCTGGAAATGCCTGGTAGTAAATAAAACAAGGTCTGCGAAAATGCAGTCTGTACGGCGTTCTTCCCCCATCACTGATGAGGTAAAAACCCAACTCACCGTTGGCTCCTTCAATGGCATTGTACACTTCACCCACCGGCATAGCCGTTTCACCCATCACAATTTTGAAATGATAGATGAGGGCTTCCATTTTGGTGTACACATCTTTTTTGTCTGGAAGATAATATGCCGGAACATCTGCATGGTACACTTCTGCTTCAGCCCCTTTAAAACCTTGTACTTTTTCGTAGGCCTGTTTGAGGATGCTCAAACTCTGCCACATTTCTTCATTGCGCACTAGGAAACGGTCGTAACAATCGCCTGTTTTTCCAACTGGAATCGTAAAATCAAAATCTTGGTAACTGCTATATGGCTCGTGCACTCTCACATCATAATCAACCCCGGCTGCACGAAGATTGGGTCCGGTAAAACCATAGTTCAACGCCCTTTCAGCTCCTATTGCTCCGCAACCGATGGTTCTGTCCATAAAGATCCTGTTGCGGCTAAAAAGATTTTCAAACTCTTTCAGCTGCGCTGGATAACCTGTTTTTGGATCGAGGAATTTCTCTAATTTTTCGAAGGCAACGTTGGTGAAGTTTCTTTCGAAACCACCGATGCGGCCAATATTGGTAGTGAGGCGGGAGCCACACACTTCTTCATAAATTTCATAAATCAATTCACGGAACTGCATCACGTAGAGGAATCCGGAATAAGCGCCACTATCTACCCCTACAATAGAATTACAAATCAGGTGATCTGAGATCCTAGCCAATTCCATGATGATCACCCGGAGATAATCTACACGTTTTGGCGTTTGTACCCCCAACAGTTTTTCGCAAGTTAGATGCCAGCCCATGTTATTGAGAGGCGACGAGCAATAATTGAGGCGATCTGTGAGTGGGGTAATTTGGTACAAAGGCCTGCGTTCTGCAATTTTTTCGAAAGCGCGGTGAATATAACCTACTGTTGATGTGGCTTTCATGATACGCTCACCATCCAACTCCAGAATATTCTGAAATACCCCGTGTGTTGCGGGGTGAGTAGGGCCAAGATTGAGCGTTGTGGTTTGCTTCTCAATGCTTCCTTCCGGAAGTAAAATATGATCTGTAGCTTGTACCATTTATTGTAATGCTTTTATTATTGTTGTTAAACTAGCCCCTACCAAACATCTCGTCGTCCTTGTCAATCCTAGTTTGGTCTTCGAGCGGAAACTCTTTTCTCAGCGGAAAATAATCCATTTCATCAACGTTCAAAATTCTGATGAGGTTGGGATGCCCCACGAAGTTGACACCAAAAAAATCATACGTTTCTCTTTCCATAAAATTGGCAGATTGGAACAAGGCGGTGGCACTGTACACATCTGGCGTATTGATATCTGTAAATACTTTCAAACGAATTCTTACATTGTCTACCAGGTTGTGCAAATGATACACAACAGCTAGTTCTGCTCCTGCATTATCTGGATAATGCACCGCTTGTAAATCGGTGAGAAAGCGGAACTTCAGCACATCGTCATCAAACAAAAACTGCATTACTTTGAGGTTAAAATCTTTAGAAGCAGTGAAGGTAAGCATCCCATAAGGCTCCTGCCAGTCGGTGAGGACATCACCGAATTTCTCCGTAAGCTTTTGTTGTATTGTTTGGTTTGTGAGAGACATGTTGGTATTGTTGGAATTTTATTTTAAATGTTTCAGAAAGTCAATTTTGCAGGACTGTTATTGAATTCCATAACTGGCAAGCAGATCTTTGTATTGATCTCCGTGCCGGCGTCTCAAACTTTCGTTGTGCACCAACTCCTGAATTTTCATGAAACCATCGAGGATGGCTTCTGGCCGAGGCGGACAACCGGGCACGTATACATCTACAGGAATTACCTGGTCTATGCCCTGCATTACGGAGTAGGTATCAAAAATACCACCGCTGCTGGCACAGGCACCTACAGCAATTACCCAACGTGGTTCTGCCATTTGAAGGTATACCTGCTTTAAAACAGGACCCATTTTTTTAGCAATGGTTCCCATTACCATCAACAGATCGCACTGGCGGGGAGAGAATCCTACTCTTTCTGAACCAAATCGGGCCAAATCGTAGTGACTGCCCATGGTAGCCATAAATTCGATGCCACAACAGCTGGTAGCAAATGGAAGGGGCCAGATTGAATTTTTGCGGGCAAGACCTACCACTTTTTCAAAGTTGGTGGCCATGAAACCATTGCCCATGTAGCCTTCTGGGATCCCCTCAAATTTCAGCGTATTGTTAAATTGTACCGGACGAGACATAGTAATTATACAAATTTTTCATATTCCAATGTGCCAATCAGGATATGTTGTTTTTCAGCCATTCATTTGCAAACTGGCACATTTGCAAATAGGGGAAGCAAGTATTACTCTTCCCAGTTTAATGCACCCTTCTTGAAAATATAAATGAAGCCTGTAAGAAAAAGACCTACAAACAGTGCTACTGCTTTAAAACCTTCCCAGCCTAATTCTCTGAAATTGACCGCATAAGGATAAAAAAAGATCACTTCCACATCAAACAATACGAATAGGATGGCTACTAGGAAGTACTTGATGGCCATTGGCTGACGAGCATTTCCTTTGATATCGATGCCACTTTCAAAATTCTTGAGTTTGTCGGCCGTTACCCTTTTGGGACCCAGATAACTAGATCCTACAATGATCAGGGCCACCAAACCGATGGCGAACAGTAGCTGAAGGGCAATGGGAAGATAGTTTGCCGCGTCATTTACTTTGCCTGCTTGTAAAAAAAAGAATTGCATAGAATATTTTTATCTTTTAATACGCAAAAATAAGGCAGCGACCTTAATATCCAATGGCGAAAGTTTTAAAATTGAGTTATCAAAAAAGCCTGTTATGGGGATAACAGGCTTTTAAATATGTTGATGAGCGTTTTTACTACTTATTGGACGTTGAACCTGCCTTTGGTTTAGGTTGGTTGGTTGGTTTTTTTGGATCATTTTTACTGATCACATCTTTGAAGTTCAACAGTTGTGCATCGGTAGGTTCCAGCAAAAGTGCTTTTTCAACATAGGCCAATGCGGCGGCCTGGTCTTTATTGATGTTGTACTCGTAGCCAATAAAATACTTGTACGCGGTTAAGGCTCTTTGTTTGGCCTGAGGCTTTGTGATATCTGCTTCAGCTATTTCAATTACTTTTTTGTAATACGGCGCTGCTAAGCCTTTTTCGCTAGTAGAATCGATAATGGCATTTGTGTTGCCTAACATAAAATGACCAAAGGCATCGTCAGGATATTTATCAGCATACTTTGCCCAGATTTTTTTGGCAGAATCAAGTCCCCCTATTCGGTAGTAAGCATACCCCGCATTGTATAAATCTACATTAGAGTAATTCTTTTTTACATACAGCAGTTTGTTATACCAGTAGCCCGATTCTTTGTAATTTTTTTGTGCGTCATATGATTGTGCCAATGACTTCAGGTAATTTACCTTGTTAACTTCAATACTGTCAAATTCAACAGCTTTGTTCACCAATTCGCCCACACGTGCTTCGTTACCAGGAAATCTGAGCAACAACGCAGCGTAAGCGGAGTAATCACCCCCCTGAATTTTGTCTGGGTTCTGGCGTTTGAAATATTCTTCAAAGCTATTTTTTGCATTTACGGTATCGTTTAATCTGTTGTATGCAAACGCTTTGATCTTGTATAAATTAATGTAAGGGTTAGTACCCTGTGCTGCGATACATTCGTCTGCTTTGTTTACCGCTTCATTAAAGAATCCTTGTGCATATTTCATTGAAGCTCTGTAATTACAAGCTTTTGGATCATCATCGGCATTTTGCAACCACTTCTCTAAATATTCAGCACTTTTAGAAACATTGCTTTCATAGTAGTATTTGTAGTAATTTTCGTACACCGGACCATAATTTGGATCTTTAGCCAATGCATCTTCATAATACTTTAAATAGATAGGCTCTTGAGAAACCCCTTGTGTTTGGTACACTTTACCCATTCTGTACAATGCTCTAGCGTAATTTGGATCTAAACCCAATGCAGCCTGGTAGCTCAATACAGCGTTACCACCATCAGCGAATTTGCGATAAGCATCTCCTAGATTAGCGTATACTTCGGGATCTTTAAATTTCTTCACCTGAGTAGCCTGCTTTAATTTTTCGATCGCATAAGCAGCATCTCCATTTTTACTTTCAGGATTGCCATTGGCATAACCCACTGCATTTAAAACAGGAATACTTTTACCTTGGCTCAACGAGATGGCTGTTTCAAATCTATTGCGCGCATCCTGTGTTTTACCTTCCAATAATTCAACGTGACCCATACCCGCTAACAGCAACGGGCTGTTGGGCGCTGCGGAGAGCCTTGCCTGGTATAATGATTTTGCAGCGGGAATATTTTCGAGACCAATTTCGGCCTGGCCAAGATAGTAAATCGCTTCTTCGTCGTTTGGATTAGCACCAATCAATTTTTCAAAAACGCCTTTAGCACTTTTAAACCTTTCGTAGTACATAAACTTTTTACCGTCATCGATGCTCTGTGCAAACACTGTGCCCGCAAAAAGAATCGCCGCTAAAAAGAAAAGGCCTGTTGTGATTTTAATTCTCATGTTGTTCATTTTTTTATTTGACTGGTACAATGTTACTTAAAGTTATAAAGAAGCGTTAAAGCCTGTTATTATTATTCTGGTAACTTTTCGTTAATGATCACATTTCTGATACCTAATTCCATTATTGGGCCAAGATACGCTCTTCTAAAAATAAGTTGACCTCTTTCGTTCTTTAAAAAATTTACAAACCCCGTACCGAGGCCGTTAAAATTTTCTTTTTTTATAAAGTACAATCCTCTTACCAAAGGATATCTTCTAGATACAATGCTTTCCTGCACTGGCTTTACAAATGGTGTGCTATCGCAAACCGAACATTCTACGTAGGCTAATTTTACTCTTTTCAACATGGCTACCTGCTCTTTAACTTCTGGGTTGCCAATCCAATTGATGCCTACAAAACCCACGGCTTTTGGATCATTGGCAACAAATTCCAATACTTCTCTGCTGGTTTTGGTAGCTTTTACGATGGAGGTGTCGAAACTTGACCCTTTTAATATTGAATCAATCACAAAACGCACATTACTGGTTGCTGATAGTCCATCGAATACAATTTTTTGATCTCTGTATATCTTACCTGTTAATTGATCTCGAAGCCGGGCCAGCGTAAGTAAAGTATCGGGATTGTCTTTGTGCAAAACAATTGCGATGGCATCTGTGGCTACCAAATCGAAGCCAGGAAAATAATTGAGAGAATCCTTCATGTATTTTTCTTCCTTCTCATCCAAGCGTCTGGTAACAATGATCACCCTATTGCTACTGTCTCTAAAAAAGTCTCTCAAACATTCCGCCTCCGTTTTAAATTGGGCATTGATAACAGTGCCCGGATACGACTCCTGGTACATGGCTATCTGTTCTTCTATTACCGGACGAAAAGATTCATCCACACTAATGTTGATGCTACCATGTGAAGGCGAATCATATAGCAATTCCTTATTGGGCTGCGGTTTACAGCTCGATACCGTTACAACAACATGCAGCGCCAACAACCAAACCGGGCTCACAAATCGTAGGTTCATCTTTCTATAAAATAATTTTTCTTAAACCCTCTGTACAATCTGAACAATCCATATACCAAACAAATTCCACCGAATACTTTCATTACCGGATCATCCGATTTCAATTGTATCCCTATGTCGAATTTGTTATTGAACAATAAGAAAATACCCATGGCCATCCACAACAAACCCATTCCATAATCCATAATACTTTTCATGCGGGCATATCCCTTGTTTTTTTCTACTAATTCGTCTTTTTCAAATTCTTCCAACGCCATATTGCAAATTTTAGAGAAAGCAATTTACAAATTTATTTTAACTGATCAGTTAGCTTCCACAAACTTAACAGGTATAATATAATAAACTGATACATTTTCTCCGTTAGATTTTCCGGGTATCCAGTCTTTCATTTTTTTCAAAACACGAATCACTTCCTTGTTAAACGCTTCCCCTCCATCTTCCACCGTTTCAAAACCTTTCAACTTTCCATCGTAACCCACTATAAACCTGATTTTTACGGACACCATTTGGCCTTCTTGCAAATCTTGAGGATTGTTGAGGTTGCGCTCCAAGAAGCGCTTTAAAGCCTCTAGACCACCGGGATAACTAGGCATTACTTCCGCGGTAAGTAGTGGTGTTTCCACATCTATTTTTTTAACAACAGGAAGGGCTGCAATGGCGGGACCGGTTTTTTTTTCGTCACCAAGATCAATCCCTACCATAGGTTTAACTCCGAGATCACCCATCACTGTTTGATTAGAAATGGCTACCAGGTCGAGGTTTTTAGCCAATGGCTCGGCGGTTGCTTCGTCTTTAGTGATCACAATATTGTCGATGAATTTCTCAGCGGCGGCTTTCTGTGTCTGCCTTTGCGGCGGCTGAACAGGCGGAGGTGTTACCGGAACGGGCTCTGCTAAAACATAAGCAGAAGTTTGTAATTCAGGCACATCGAAAACAATTATTTCCTTGTTTTTTGCGCTGAAAACGAGTACAGAAACGAGTCCGACAGCCAAAAAGGTGATGGCCATCGATTTAACAAGCCGGTCTTTGTAAAACTTGCGAAGATCGTAAGCTCCATAAGCCTTGTTTCTGTTATCAAAAAGCAGATCGAGCACATCAGCAGATAAAATTTGATCTATTCTCATGATCGTAGTTTTTAAATTTGATAAAATAAATTGTTGAAACCGGCCGGTTTAATGGTAAGATGCTGGTATTGATGGAATCCATAAAAGGTATAAAACTACCTGTGTTGACTTAAGCATTCCCGTATTGGATATTTGCTTAACAGTAGCTTCGAAAAGGGATAACCTTATCTTTGCAAAATGAGAATTTTAATGGTTTGCTTGGGCAATATTTGCCGTAGCCCGCTTGCAGAAGGTATTTTACAAAAAAAAGCTGCTGAGGCTGGTTTCCTTTGCACGGTTGACAGTGCGGGTACCAATGGCTATCACACTGGCGAAGCGCCGCATCATCTTAGCCAGAAAGTAGCACGCTCACACCAAATAGACATCAGTGGGCAAAGGGCTAGAAATTTTACCAAAAAAGATTTGGAAAACTTCGACATCATTTATGCAATGGCGGGTGATGTTCTACAAGATATCAAACGCATCGCAGGCTCATCTGACAAAATACACAAAGTGAAACTTTTTTTAGAAGCGCTACATCCAGGTACCCAACAAGATGTACCCGACCCATGGTATGGGGACGAAGACGGCTACCATGAAGTATTTGATCTCATCAGCAACACTTGCGATCAAATTATATCAACATACAACATCCACCAAAATCAAGCAACACAATAATGACCAAACCAAGTATACCGCAGGGCACCCGTGATTTTTCTGCGGAAACCATTTATAAAAGGAATTTTATTTTAAACAGCATCAGATCTGTATTTGAATTATATGGCTTTCAACCACTGGAAACACCTGCCATGGAAAACCTCGAAACCCTGATGGGGAAGTACGGTGAGGAAGGCGATAAACTGATTTTTAAAATTCTGAACAATGGCATCAGCGATCCAAAAAATATCGACAAAGCCAAGGGTGGGTTTGAAAAAGTGTTGGAAGGAAAAAACAGCCCCGCACTTACGGAAAGAGCGCTAAAGTATGACCTCACTATTCCCTTCGCCAGATATGTAGCCATGAACCAAGGTCAACTAACGTTCCCGTATAAACGCTATCAGATGCAGCCTGTTTGGCGGGCCGACCGACCCCAAAAAGGCAGGTATCGGGAGTTCACTCAATGTGATGCGGATGTAGTCGGCAGTACTTCCCTGATCAATGAAATTGAACTGTGCAACATCTACCACAGTGCCTTCTACAAAATGGGGCTGACAGACTATAGCCTCAAAATAAACAGTAGAAAATTATTAGCGGCATTGGCAGAATTGTGTGGTGGAAGTGACAAAATGATGGCCATCACCATTGCAATAGATAAACTGGATAAAATTGGATTGGCCAAAGTAACAGAAGAACTCATAACAAGAGGCATTACTGCACCCCAAATAGCCACCATTGAAAGTTACCTCAACATTAGTGGGAACAACGATGAAAAAATAGCAGCCATTCAACAATTATTTGGCAATAACAACACCGCCCAACAAGGTATTTCAGAAATCAGATATGTTGTTGAACGCACCAGAAATCTCAATATAGCTATCGACCTTACCCTTGCCAGAGGGTTGAATTATTACACTGGAATTATTTTTGAAGCAAAGGCGCCAGAAACAGTAAAAATGGGTAGCATTGGAGGGGGTGGCAGGTACGATGACCTTACCGGGTTATTTGGTGTGCCCGGCATTGCCGGTGTAGGAATCAGCTTTGGAGTAGATCGCATATACGATGTGTTGGAAGAATTGAATCTTTTTCCAGAAAATATTGTACACAATGCCAAAGCTTTGTTCTTTAACTTAGGGGATGAAGAAGCTGCTGTAGCTTTTGAGCAGGCACAATTGCTACGAGGGGCGGGTATTGCTTGTGAACTGTATCATGAATCTGTAAAATTGGACAAACAGTTCAAATACGCCGACAAAAAAAACATACCTTACGCTGTTATCATTGGAACCAAAGAGGTAGAAAGCCAGCAGGCTGTTGTAAAAAACCTACAAACGGGTGAGCAACAAAATTTACCGTTCGTCCGGTTAAAAGACTTCTTTACAATAAATTAACTGCAGAATAGGTTACTATTTCGCACTTTCGAGATTAATATTTTTAAACCAACAAACAACACTATGAAATTTAAAAACTTCCAAACACTCTTTTTCGTTTTTGTAGCCAGCCTTTTTGTGGTTTCCTGCAATAAAAAAACGAACGTAGAGGGCAAAAACATTCCTGCCAATGCTTCTGTAGTAGTTCTTGTAAATGGCGAATCTATTTCTGCAAAATTACCATGGGAAGAAGTGAAGCAAAACGAATTGTTTAAACTGGTTGCATTAGACTCTGCGATGAGCAGCATTGCAAAATCTGCTTTAGACAATCCAGAAAATACTGGCATAGATACTAAAAAAGACATGATCTTTTTTATGGTAAAAGATACTTCAGGCGCTTACTTGGCTGCAACAGGCACAGTGAAAGATGAAGCTACTTTTAAAACCTATAACACCGCCACGCTTACAAAAGGCATTGCAGCTGAAAAGGACGGTATACAATATTTAACAGACCGAACTACTTCCATTTCATGGACAAAAGAAAAGTTCATTATTGTGTATGATGCCCCTTTTGTAAATCAGGGCAATCAATTGAAAGCATTGATGATGAATGATTCGACTGCTTCTCAGGTAGGAAACAATCCAAGAGATGTAGAAGCGCTTGCTGCTTCTTTACACAAACTGGAAGAAAAAAACAGTTTGGCAAAAAATGAAAAATTCTCTGAATTGGTAAGTAGCAAAGCTGACGTGCATTTTTGGATGAACACTGAAGCGATCTATGAAGGTGATGCAGCAATGGCAGCCATGAGTATGCTAAATATCAGCAAACTTTACAAAGAATCTTATCAAACCGCCTCTGTTAACTTCGACAATGGACAAATTAATGTAGACAGCAAGACCTATGCTGGAAAAGAAATGACTGATATCCTAAAAAAATACAGTGGTTCAAACATCAATAAAGACATGATTCAGCGCATGCCAGCTAAGGATGTAGCCGTATTGTTTGCTATGAATTACAAACCAGAAGGGTTGAAAGCGTTCATTAAATTAACGGGTATGGAAGGCCTGATAAACATGGGAACTTCTCAACTTGGATTTAATGTTGACGATTTTATCAAGTCGCACAATGGTGAATTGTTTTTGGCAGTTACCGACATTAAATTGGATTCTATTTTTGGAAGCCCCACTCCCAATGTGTTGTTTAGTACAGGAATTGGTGATAAAGCTTCTTTCGATAAAATAGTTGGCGTTGCACAAAAATCCGGTTCTCAAATTACAACTGTTGCAGACAATGGCATTCATTTTACCAGCAACGGAAAAATGTTTGCACTCGGAAACAACAAAACATCGGTAGAAGATTTTGTAAACAAAGACGCTAAAAGTAATTTTGCATTTTTAGATAAAATTACTGGCGGCCCTATTGGAGGATACTTCAATTTACAATACATCCTTACCAGTTTAAAGCCCAGCATGAATCGCGATAGTGCTGCTACAGTGCTATTAGATGCTTCTTTGAAAATGTGGGACAACATTTTAATCAGTGGCGGTCAATTCAAGAATGGTAGCCTGCAACAACATGTTGAAATTAACCTGATGGATAAGAACAGCAACAGTTTAAAACAACTGAACAGCTACCTGGGCACAATGGGTAAACTGGCAAAAGAAAACGAAGACAAAATAACTTGGAACCAGCAAGGCATGCCTTCTGACAGCATAACTATTATTCAGTCACCTGATGAAGAATATTAATTCTTTATAAAAGTTATATTTTAGAGCCGCCGCTTACACGGCGGCTTTTTTAATGCAGTACAACTATGCAGATACAATTACAAAAAATAGCACCTCTTTACCTGGAAGCAGCAAAAACAGCGCGATCTGATATTTGGAACCAAGAAGTAGTGTTTAATAAAGGAGAAAAAATTCAGATCGTTGCCCCAAGCGGCAGTGGTAAATCTTCGCTCATTCATTTTTTATACCTACTCAGAAATGAGTACAGCGGTAAAATAATATTTGATGGAAAAGACATCGCTACTTTTTCGCCGGAGGCCAAAGCCAACTTTCGTCAACAACAAGTAAGCATTGTTTTTCAAGACTTGCGCTTGTTTGCCCAGCATTCTGCAGGGGCCAATATTGACATTAAAAAAACCTTACAGCCTTATGCAGCAGCAGCGTCTGCCGAGGAAATGGCAACGCAACTGGGCATCTCAGAAAAAATGCAACAAAACGCCGGCATCTGCAGTTATGGCGAACAGCAGCGCATTGCCATTATACGCTCGCTGCAGCAACCCTTCCATTTTATTGTATTGGATGAACCGTTTAGTCACCTCGACGAAAACAATAGCATCAAAGCCATGCAATTGATAGAAACAGAAGCAGCCAAAAGAAATGCAGGAATTATTTTGTCAGATTTAAATGAAGTACACTTTTATAAGGCAGACCGAACTTTATATCTATAAACGTTGAAAGCGTAATAAAAAAAATGAGCAAACAAATGAAATTATCCTTCCAACACATCGCTCCCTTTTTGAACAGAGGTACATCTGCAGGTTCCAGAATTTTTAGTTACCTGGGGCTGGGTATTGGAGTGCTGTTGCTGCTTTGTTCGATGCAGATGTTCATCAACATCAATACATTGCTCAAAGACAGAAACCCACGGAAGTCTGGATTTGATTTTATTTCGATTACCAAAAAAATTACGGATCAAAATGTAGGTGAGAACAATAGCTTTAGTGCAGCAGAAATTAGTAAGCTACAAGCATTGCCCTACATCGAAGACGCCACACCGTTGATTGCCAATAAATTTGTGGTGTCGGCTTCTGGCGGGCCAGCGCTACCATTTACCACAGATATTTTTCTGGAGGCCATCAAACCCGATTTTATAGACACCATTCCACCCTCCTTTACCTGGCAACCCGGCCAAGCCACTGTGCCCATTATCATTTCATCTGATTACCTAGAGTTGTACAATACTGTATTTGCACCCAGCAGAGATCTTCCGCAAATTTCTGAAGGAGCTATGGGTGCATTGGTCATGCAATTAGAATGTACGGGCGTATATGGCACCCAACTATTCAGAGGGAATATAGTGGCATTGAGCGATAGAATAAACTCCGTTATTGTACCCCAAAACTTTTTAGAATGGGCCAATAAAAACATTGCCAATATCAGTAACAGCAATGCAACCCGTGTGTACATTAAAACCACTGATGCCAACAATGTGGCGTTTTTAAATTATCTGCAGGAAAACAATTACCAGGTAAACAAAGACAAGACAAAATTTGGAAGGGTGAAACAAATTTTACAGGCGGTGGTAAGTGGTTTGGGGGGCTTTGCGTTATTGGTGATTTTACTGGCCATGATGTTGTTCTCCTTCTACCTGCAACTGATGATTGCCCGCAGCAAAGACAATTTACAACTTTTGCTTACACTCGGCTATTCACCCAACTGGCTCAGTAAAACAGTGGCCAAAAAATGGATTCCAATGTATGTGTTTATTGTAGGCACATCCGTATTGTTGGTGCAGTTGTTTCAATACTTTTTTATCCAACAATTTTTAAATGGTAGAGATGATTTGTCACCGTTGATACATTGGTCGGTATTGCTCACCGGTGCCGTTTTGCTGGGACTGAGTATCGGCATTAATTATAGATTGATTCGGAAATTGTTGTATAAGTTGTAATAGTTTTGAATCTACTATTGAAGTGGTTTTTTAACTTGATAACAAAGCATCAACCCATACGCTCATACACGATCGCAGCACCCTGCCCTACTCCCACACACATGGTAGCAAGCCCGTATTTGCATTTTCGTTTCAGCATTTCATGAATCAATGTGGTAGAGATTCTAACACCGCTACAGCCCAATGGATGACCCAATGAAATAGCCCCTCCATTTACGTTTACTTTCTCAAGATCAAATCCAAGATCGTGAATGCAAGCAATGCTTTGAGAAGCGAAGGCTTCGTTGAGTTCTACCAAATCGAGGTCACTAACGGTAATGCCTGCTCGCAATAATGCTTTTTGTGTGGCTGGTACAGGACCAATCCCCATTACCGAAGGGTCTACGCCTGCCACCGCCATTGAGCGGATTTTTGCAATCGGTTTTAATCCGTATTTTTCTACCGCAGCTTCGCTGGCCAACAACATAGCCGCAGCCCCATCATTGATGCCACTGCTATTACCAGCCGTTACGGTACCATTTGCAGAAAAAGCGGGTTTTAACTGGGCTAATTTTTCAATAGATGACAAACGGGGATGTTCGTCTTTATCGAACGTAAAACTGTCTTTGCCCACCTGTACAGTGATAGGAATTATTTCATCGGTAAATTTCCCGGCTGCAAATGCTTCGGCATATTTTTGTTGACTCGCCAATGCAAATTCATCTTGCGCATATCGGCTGATATTCCACTGTGCTGCCACATTTTCGGCAGTTTCTCCCATGGTATAAGGATGGTATAAGTCACTCAAATTTTTGTTGATGAAACGCCAACCCATGGTGGTATCAAACAGCTGTGTATTTCTGTCGAAGGCACTCGCCCCTTTACTCATTACGAAGGGCGCCCTTGTCATACTTTCTACACCGCAGGCAATCATGATTTCGGCGTCACCACAGGCAATGGTTCGAGTACTGTCCATGATGGCTTGCAAACCACTGGCGCAAAGCCTGTTCACGGTATTACCCGCCACCGATGTGGGCAAACCGGCCAACAAAGCTGCCATGCGGGCTACATTGCGATTGTCTTCACCGGCCTGATTGGCTGCACCGGCAATCACGTCTTCAATGGCATTAACATCTACATTTGGATTTCTTTGCACAAGGGCTTTGATCACATGAGCCAACAGATCGTCGGGTCTGATTGTGCTCAATGCACCGCCATATTTGCCAATGGGAGTCCGTACTGTATCAATTACATACACTTTGTTCATGGAAGCTTCGTTTGAGGTAGTAAAATTAGGAATAAAGGGTTGAATTGAATTTTGTTTAGCAGATAAGGCAGGTATAGTAAAAACGAAGCAGGGTCATTACAGCCCTTTGTGTTAAATCCCCCTTCAATTAGTACCTTCGCGGCATGTTGGTAAAGAAAAATATACGGGAGTTTAGTTTGCCCGAGTTAAAAGAATACTTTGAGTCGGTAGGTGACAAAAAGTTTCGAGCCATTCAAACCTATGAATGGTTGTGGAAAAAGAATGCCCGTAGTTTTGAAGACATGAGCAATTTGTCGCTTGAACTAAGAGAAAAATTAGCCACTGAATTTGATATCATCACACTTACAGTAGATGCCAGCCAGCACAGCAACGATGGTACGCTTAAATCGAGGTTTAAAACGCACGACGGTCACATGATAGAAGGGGTGCTCATTCCCACCGAAAAAAGAAATACGGCTTGCGTATCATCGCAAATAGGTTGTAGCCTTAGTTGTAAATTTTGTGCAACGGGCTTGATGGACCGCAAAAGAAATTTGGGCTTCGATGAAATTTACGACCAAGTGGCTTTGTTGAATGAACAAAGTTTGGCCACCTACGGAACACCCCTGTCCAACATCGTATATATGGGCATGGGCGAACCATTGCTGAATTACAAAAATGTGTTGAAGTCGATAGAACGCATCACTGCCAGCGATAGCATGGCGATGAGCCCCAAACGCATCACCGTTTCTACAGCAGGTGTGGCAAAAATGATTCGTCAACTGGGAGATGACAAAGTTCGTTTTAACCTTGCGCTTTCTTTACATGCTGCCACTGATGAAAAAAGAAACCGCATCATGGCCATCAACGAAACCAACAATATCAAAGATTTGATAGAAGCATTGAACTATTTCTACGACCAAACAAAAAACGACATCACGTTGGAATATGTTTTATTGCAAGGTGAAAATGATAGTTTGGAAGACGCTGCCGAGTTGGTAAAAGTGTACCGCAAAATTCCTACACACTTGGTGAATGTTATTGAATACAATTCGGTAGCGGGTATTCCATTTGTTAAAACCAATGAAGACAGCACCCAAATCTTCACAGATTTTTTAGCGAATAACAAAGTAAATGTAAGAGTGAGAAGAAGCAGGGGCAAAGACATTGACGCTGCTTGCGGACAGCTGGCTAATAAATAAATAGTTTAACAGTAAAACATAATAATAGCAAAGGCATTCCTAGGAATGTCTTTTTTTTATTGTAGTAAGTGAAGGGCTATATTTTACCTTTAACATTTTGTTGCTTAAACCTTTTGAACCAGTGAACGTCTATTACTGCACACAACAATTATTAAAAAGGAAAAACGTATAACATGAAAAAAATACTCGCATTCACATTGGTTCTCGCATTGAGCGGCACTACCTTATTTGCCCAACAAACTAGGGCTTCTCATAAAAATAAAGCTGGTCACGGTATATATCACGGTAAAAAACATGCACTTAAAAACCTTGATCTAACGGAGGCACAGCAAAAACAATTGAAATCCGATAATGAAAGTTTTAGAGCCAAAATGGAAGCTTTGAACAAAGAAGAAAACATCACCGTAAAAGAACAAAAAGACCGTAAGGCTGCATTGATGGCTGAACAAAAAGCAAAAAGAGATGCTTTGCTAACGACCGAACAAAAAGCTAAGTTGGAAGCAGATCGGAAAGCGATGGGTGAAAAACGCAAAGAGATGGACAAAAAGCGTGGAGCAAAATTGCAAAAAGAACTTAACCTAAGCAATGACCAGGCTGCAAAATTAAAAGCACAAAACCAAGCTACTCAAACAAAGGTAAAAGCCATTAAAGACAATACTGCTTTGAGTGCTGATGAGAAAAAAGTACAAATGAAAGCAGTAAAAGAATCAGCTGTGGCAGAACGCAAACAAATTTTAACTGCCGAACAGCAGGAGAAAATGAAAGCGATGAAAAAAGATAAAAAAGGCGGCCACTCCAAAAAAGATAAAAAAGCGGATTAACCAACTTCATTACACCTTTGAAAACACTATTAACCCTTCGCCAAAAGCGCTGCTACCCTGCGGCGTTTTTTTTGCTACAAACCAAGCCCCCACTACATTTGATTCACTCCTATTCAAAATAGTTATATTTGCCATTCACCTACTGTTGGAAAACAGCAAAAACTTCAAAAATAATGAGCCAGTCTCCCTTCCAAAAATTTACTGTAAAAAAGAAAAACAGCGTTGTAAAAGAGCAAATAAGACAGGAAAAGAAAAAAGCCCGTGCTGAAAAAAATGCTTATTTCGACAACCTCAAAGAGGAAAAGTACCAGGCCATGCTGGCCAAAAGAGCACAAAAAGCTGCTGGTGGAACAGGCGCCGTTATTCCTGAAGCTCCTCCAGTTCCTAAAACGAACAAAAAAGGACCAGACGCAAAAAAACCTCCTGAACCAAGAACCACTGAAGAAGTTATGCCGCTGAATAAATTTTTAGCACATTGTGGTGTATGTTCTCGCAGAGAAGCAGTAAAAGTGGTTACAGATGGCAAAGTGAAAGTGAACAACGAAGTAATGAATGAACCGGGCTATAAAGTGTTGCCAACAGATGAAGTGATCTTCAATGGCAAAAAATTATTTGTGACCAAAAACCTGGTGTACATTTTACTGAACAAACCAAAGGATTACATCACCACTACCGACGACCCACAGGGAAGAAAAACGGTATTGCAATTGATTCAAAAAGCAACTACAGAAAGAGTGTACCCTATTGGTAGACTTGATAGAAATACATCGGGGGTTTTATTGTTAACCAACGACGGTGATTTAACCCAAAAACTATCTCATCCAAGTTATGAGATCAAAAAGATTTACGAAGTAAAACTAGATAAGAACCTTACCAAGGTACATTTTGATGACATCCTAAAAGGATTGACATTGGAAGACGGACAAATTTTAGTAGATAGTTTGGCTTATGCTGATAGCAAAGACAAATCTATCATTGGTATAGAAATTCACAGTGGTAGAAACCGCATTGTGCGCCGGATTTTTGAATCGTTGGGTTATGATGTAAAAGGATTGGACAGGGTGATGTATGCTGGACTCACCAAAAAAAATGTTGAACGCAGCAAGTGGCGCTTCCTCAGCGAAAAAGAAATTCGTTTGTTGAAATACATGAACGAATCGAAAAAGAAATCTAAGAAAATTGCAGATGCTGAAAAAGCAGAAGACAACAACGAAGCAATAGAAGGAACCAAAAAAACCATTACAAATAAAAAAGCCGTTAACGCTTCTGCTAGTGACAAGAAAGTTAAAAAAGCAAAAGACCCTACTGCTGTTGTAAAAGAGCGCCCTGTGAGTAATAAAAAACCCGGCGTTAGAAAATTTAAAACACACAGTGAAAAGAAGAAACACAAAATAGAAGCAGGTGGCAAAAAGTAATTACAGCGTTGTTTTTGAAAACGACGATTTTATAGCAATCAACAAAACTTCTGGTTTGCTTACGATTCCTGATAGAGAGCAATCTGAAAAAAGCTTGAAGGAATACCTGATAGACAAATTCGGTCAGATTTTTACGGTGCATCGGTTAGACAAAGACACCAGCGGATTGGTGCTGTTTGCCAAAAACGAAACCACACATAAATTCCTGAATAAAATTTTTGAAGAGCGATCTGTAGAAAAATTTTACGTGGGTATTGTTATGGGTGAGCCCGCCGAAAAAACCGGATTAATTGATGCGCCCATTGCGGAGCATTCGCTTAACAAAAATTTGATGGTAGTACACCGCCGCGGCAAGGCCTCCCAAACAGGGTATGAAGTGTTGGAAGGCAATAAATTTTACTCCTTGGTTTCTTTTCAATTGCATACAGGTAGAACACACCAAATTAGGGTACACTGCAAAAACATCGGTCACCCATTGGCCTGCGATACATTGTATGGTGATGGCAAACCTGTTTTGCTGAGTGCTTTTAAAAAGAAGTTTAAACTGAGCAAACACGATGAAGAAGAAAGACCGATGATTGGCCGATTAGCGCTTCATTCTTTCAAATTGCATTTTACAGATGAACATGGAACAAGGATGGAATTAGAAGCAGACATCCCTAAAGAATTTAGGGCGTTGATGAAACAATTGCAAAAATAATACCGATTGGACAAACAATTTAGTCCAATATCGGCTATCGCCTCATTGTACTATTTGTTTGATACCATCGGCATTTACCACTGTAAGATTTATAAAATATTGGCATATTATATAAATCACATTGGTATAAACTTTCCATAAAAATTTTAAAGGCAGCATTCAACGGCTGCCTTTTGCTATTGTGTACAACATGAAAAACAGAACGGGATCTGCGTGAGGGATTGCAGCGTACATCCTTTTGTGAGGCACGAACAAAAGATGGCAGCGGAAAGCCCGACCCGCAGGGGCACGCCCTAGCTGTTGTTCAACGCTTGCAAAATATCTTGCAAAATATCGTCTTTGTGCTCGAGCCCAACAGAAATGCGGATCAATCCGGGCGTGATGTTCACGGCCAAACGCTCTTCTTCGGTAAGTTTTGCGTGCGTGGTGCTGGCAGGATGTGAAGCGATGCTGCGGGTATCGCCGAGGTTGGCGGTGAGCGACAACATTTTTAATTGATTGAGAAATTGAATGCCTGCTTCCAAGCCACCCTTTAATTCGAAACAAACAATACCACCTCCGTTTTTCATTTGGCGAAGGGCAATATCGTATTGCGGATGCGAAGTCAAAAATGGATAACGCAAAGAAGCTATTGCGGAATGTTGCTCCAAGGATTGTGCGATGAATAGTGCGTTGGATGCATGGCGCTCCATTCTCACATCAAGGGTTTCGATGCTTTTGCTAAGTACCCATGCATTGAAGGGCGACAGTGCCGGACCGGTGCTGCGACAAAACAAATAAATCTCATGAATCAATTCCTTTTTTCCAACGACCACTCCTCCCAATACACGACCTTGACCATCGATCCATTTGGTGGCTGAATGCACTACTAAGTCGGCACCAAAATCGATTGGGCGCTGACAAACAGGTGTGGCAAAACAATTGTCGACGTTTAAAATGATGTTGTATTTTTTGGCCAGTTTGCCCAGCATTTCCAGATCGATGATGTCTAACCCAGGATTAGTGGGTGTTTCCACATAAATCATTTTGGTGTTGGGGCGTATGGCGGCTTCCCATTGTTCTGGTTTGTTGGCCGCTACATAACTGTACTCAATGCCAAAATTGGGCAAATATTTTTTGATAACGGTATGTGTGCTTCCGAATATAGAACTGCAACTCAGCAGATGATCGCCTTTTTTGAGCAAGGCCATAAAGGATCCGAACAAGGCGCTCATACCCGATGCTGTGGCAAAGCCCGCTTCAGCACCTTCTAATGCTGCCACTTTTTGTGCAAACTCATCTACACCGGGATTGCTGAATCGACTGTAGATGTTGTCATCCGATTCGTCGGCAAAGGCTGCCCGCATGTCTTCTGCATTGTCAAAACAAAAGCTGCTGGTAAGAAACATGGGCGTAGAATGTTCCATTTCTGCGGTACGTTCTGTTTGAATGCGAATGGCTTTGGTAGATGGATGTTGTTTGTTTTGCATGCTGTGTTTGTTGAAGTAGCAAATAGATTTACCTGTTGCTGATACAAAAATACCCAACCTTCCCTTTACTTTGCAGTCAGATCATAAAAATGACAAAAACCTTTACAAGTACACAGGAGTTTCCATTAGAAAGCGGAGCCGTTTTGCCTTCATTGCACATTGGTTATTGCACTTATGGAGACTTAAACGAGGATGCCAGCAATGTGGTATGGATCTGCCATGCATTGACTGCCAATGCGGATGTGGCGGATTGGTGGCCAGGAATGGTGGGCAAAAGTGCGGCACTGGACCCTGAAAAATATTTTATTGTTTGTGCAAATATACTCGGCTCCTGTTACGGAAGCAGTGGTCCGTTGAGCACTGACCCAACAACGGGAGCAGCCTTTGGCAATAGTTTTCCCGCCATCACGATACGTGATATGGTGAATGCGCATATCCGTTTACGTGAGTATTTGGGCATACAAAAAATTCGGTTACTCGTTGGCGGTAGTATGGGTGGTTACCAGGCATTGGAATGGGTATTGATGGAACCAAGGGTGATTGACCAATTGTTTTTATTGGCCACTTCTGCCACAGAAAGTGCCTGGGGCATTGCGGTGCATACTGCGCAGCGATTGTCGATTGAAGCAGAGGAAGGATGGGATACCGATATGCAAGATGGAGGAAAAAAAGGATTGAAAGCCGCTAGGGCCATTGGTATGTTGAGTTACCGCAATTATGGCATTATGGTAAAAACGCAAACGGATACTGATACCCAAAAGTTAGACGGATATAGAGTGTCTTCTTACATTTTACACCAGGGTAACAAACTGGCAAACCGTTTTAATGCCTATAGTTATTGGTTGCTTACCAAAGCCATGGATACACATCAAATTGCCAGAGGCAGGGGTGAGTCTGTGAATAGGTTGTTGCAACAAATACAACAACAAACACTTGTAATTGGTATTAGCAGTGATATTTTATGCCCGCCGATTGAACAAGAACAAATTGCAGCCGCCATTCCCAACGCTCACTTGGTGATCATAGATTCTACTTATGGTCACGATGGCTTTTTGGTGGAATCCGAAAAAATTTCGGGTGCGTTGAGGCGTTGGATGAATGATTAACGGAGTTTCCATTTAGTACTGACCCTTATTGGGTACAACAGCCAAAAACTTTTCTGTAAAAATATTTTGTGGCCTCTTAACCGGTTTTTTGTAAAGGGCTATTCAGGATTTGTGAGGAACCGCTTGCAGGAAAGAATGGGTTTTGTGAACACATCCAATTCATTTAGCCTAAGTCTAGTAGATTTAAAAAATACAACAAAAGGGAACTTACCATTCCCTTTTGTTGTGCTATATTAAAACAAGCCTTCGATAGAAAGGTATCTTTCGCCTGTGTCGTAATTGAAAGTAAGAATGGTAGATCCCACGGGAATTTCGGGGAGTTTTTTTGCAATGGCCGCCAAAGAGGCACCAGATGAAACCCCCATTAAAATGCCTTCTTCGAGGGCTGCTCTTTGGGTGTAAGTAAACGCTTCGTCTTTGCTTATCTGAATTACACCATCGAGGATGGCAGTATTTAAAACGGCTGGTACAAAGCCAGCACCAATGCCTTGAATGGGGTGTGGACCAGGAGCGCCGCCGCTCAGTACAGGAGACAATTCAGGTTCTACTGCAAAAACTTTCAGATGAGGAAAATGTTGCTTTAGGATTTCGGCAGCGCCGGTGATGTGGCCACCGGTTCCTACACCCGTAATCATGTAGTCGATACCATCCGGAAAGTCGGCTAAAATTTCTAGCGCGGTTGTTTTTCGGTGTATGGCTACATTGGTTGGATTGTTGAACTGCTGCGGCATCCAAGCATTGGGTGTAGCTGCTGTTAACTCAGTGGCTCTTTCGATGGCTCCTTTCATTCCTTTTTCTCTGGGAGTTAATTCAAATGTGGCACCATAGATAGACATCAACCTTCTTCTTTCGATGCTCATACTTTCTGGCATTACCAGAATTATTTTGTAACCTTTTACAGCTGCCACCAATGCAAGGCCAATACCCGTATTTCCACTGGTTGGTTCAATGATCACGCTGTCTTTATTAAGAAGGCCTTTGGCTTCTGCGTCTTCAATCATAGCAAGGGCAATTCTGTCTTTGATGCTCGCACCTGGATTGTTTTTTTCGAGTTTAATGTACACTTGGTAATCGTTACCAAACAAGCGATTCACTTTCACATGGGGCGTATTGCCAATGGTATCTAAAATGTTGGATGCTTTCATAATTTATATTTTAAAATTCAAAATTTGTTATAGTTTAAATCACAAAATTCAATCCTTCCGGAAGAGGATTTTTGTCGCGTACCTTCATCTCACTTTTGTGGTACACGATAGAATGAGGTGGCACGCTGTAGGTAAGCCATACATTGCCTCCAATGATGCTGCTCTTGCCTACCACCGTATCTCCACCCAAAATGGTAGCTCCTGAATAAATAACCACATCATCTTCAATAGTTGGATGTCGCTTGGTGCTGGCGAGTTCTTTCGATACATTCATGGCTCCCAACGTAACACCCTGGTATATTTTCACCCTGCTCCCAATATGGGATGTTTCGCCAATAACAATGCCAGTTCCATGATCTATAAAAAAAGATGGCCCAATCACTGCACCGGGGTTGATATCGATCCCTGTTTTGCTGTGTGCATATTCAGAAAATATTCTGGGTAACAGGCGTAAACCCTGGTTTCTTAGCTGGTGAGAAATTCGATATACTGCAGTTGCGTAAAATCCCGGATAAGCTATTAATACTTCATCGAGCGAAGTGGCGGCAGGATCAAATTTTAATATTGCGTCTGCGTCTAACAACAAAGCTTCGTGCACTGAAGGCAAAGCACCAAAAAATTGGGTCGTTTGTTCATTTACTTCTTTTTCTGAAGGAAGTATTGCTGCAATAATTTGGGTGAATGTTTGTTTCAATGTTAAATACTGAAGTTGCATCGCCTCATTGGAAACAAATTTTTGAGCCTGCGGCACAAACAAAAAGCGAAAAAGTTCATTAATGAAATTTTCAGCCTGTGTTTTATCAGGAAAACGTATGACCCTGTTGCTATTTTGCTGGTAAAGTAATTTCAAAAATGATGCTTCGTTCATCGTATATGCTTTGTGCTTTGTAAACAGCCAAATAAAAAAATGGTTTTTGCAGTAGCTATTAAAATATGTAAGAATTGAGACCGTTTGATTCTACCATTTGCTTACAGGCTTTCTTGCTTGGGAAAATAAGTTTGAATGCTGGTATTGTATTTTTCGTTGGTGCTACACGTTACCTGTCTAGCGAAAGTTTTCGTTAATTCAGTAAGCACTACTGCTTGGTTTAGTCTACTTAACTGGCAGACTATTTGTTCGGCAATGTTTTTCCCTGTGTGTCTCATGTACAACGGCGGTGATTTTAATAATTTAAAAGTGGCAGGCAAGCAACAGACGAGTATTTATAGAAGTACATCTAGCGAAATGAAGCATGGATGAACATAGTCTATATAAATGATAGACAAAACTACTACAGAATATGTTAACAAGAGAAAAAGCTTTGAAAGCGGCGGTAGCAATCTTTTTGGTATTATCTTTCGTTCCGAAAATATAAAGATGGATAATCGCTTATTTTTGTAAAACAGATGATTTCAAAAAAAACGAAATATGGTTTAAAGGCGCTCGGCTACTTAGCTGAGCAGTATGGAAATGGCCCAGTATTGATAGCAGAGATCGCTGAGAAAAAAAATATTCCCATCAAATTTTTGGAGAACATTTTATTGCTGTTAAAGAAACAGGGAATTCTCGATAGTAAAAAGGGTAAAGGTGGCGGATACATGCTGGCAGCGCATCCCAAAAAAACTACTTTGGCAGCGGTTTACAGAATCATTGAAGGCCCTATTGCCATGATGCCCTGTGTGAGCCTGAATTTTTATGAAAAGTGCAAGGATTGTAATGAAAAATATTGCGGCCTAAACCGAATTATGATTCTTACCAGAGATGCCAACCTTAAAATCTTGGAGAAGAAAACCATCCAGGATCTCATTGACGATCCAGCCCATTGATTTTATGGATTAGTTAGACGAGGCTCTTTTCACAATAATTTTTCCAAATCTATTTTTTACTTCATCTATTGCCTTATAAAGGTGGGCTTTGCGTTCAGTATCGCTAAACAAATTGGTTTGCACTGCATCTTGGGTTAGTTCACTCAAGCGCACGCCCAGCAATCGTATAGGCGTTCCCTTCCGATATAATTTTTTAAACAGGTCTTTTACGATCGGGATAATTTCATCGTCTGCATTGGTAAAAGGTATGCTGGTTTGCCTGCTGGTGGTTTCAAAATCGGGATATCGAATTTTTACTGCCACACAACCTGCTACTTTTTCATCCTGCCTCAGTTCGAAACAAATTTTTTCTGTAAGCCTCACCAATTCTGCGTGCAAAAAAGGGATGTCGGTTTTGTTTTCATCAAAAGTATTTTCAGAAGAAACAGATTTGGCTTCATGGTAGGGTTCAACTTCGCGGTGGTGAATGCCCTGGCTCTTCAGCCAAAGATCTGGCCCCCATTTGCCAAGTCGCTCTTCGAGTATCGTTTCTCCTTTAAGAAAAATATCATGTATGGTATGAATGCCCATGGCTTTCAATATTTCTGCTGTTTGAGCACCTACACCAGGTATGTCTGCAGCGGGCAAAGGTGCCAAAAATTCTTGTTCCTTACCAGACGGAATTTGGAGATAGCCATTGGGTTTAGCCTGGGTGGTCGCCATCTTAGCCATCATTTTGTTAGATGCCAATCCGAAAGAAATGGGCAATCCTGTTTCCCGCATAATTTGTTCCCTTAGATCGATGGTCCATTGAAGGGGATCAAAAAATTTGTTCATGCCACTGAGGTCGAGGTAAAATTCATCTACCGAAGCTTTTTCAAACAGCGGTGCTTTGGAAGCAATGATCTCTGTTACCCAACGGGAGTAGCGACTGTATTCGCTGTAATGACCTTTGATAAAAACAGCATGCGGACAAAGCTGTTGTGCTTTTTTGGAAGGCATCGCAGAATGCACACCAAATTTCCGCGCTTCATAGTTACAAGCTGCTACCACCCCTCTTTCTTTTTCGCCTACAATTACGGGTTTCCCCTTTAATGAAGGATCGTTCAGCATTTCTACGGAAGCAAAAAATGAATCGAGGTCAAAATGAGCGATGATGCGTTGCATGATTGAATCAGTAAACCTATTTTGTAAAGAATAGCCTCAAAGGAGGTAGGTATTATTCATAAATCTCCAATAACCCTTCTGGTACTTCTACGTATACTTTCTTTTCGTCGGGATCCATTCGTATGAGGTTGTGATCGTGCACAGGAATGAGCGCCTCTTTTCCTTTGTACAAAATGGCACACAAAATCTGATGAGGTTGTTCTATCACTTCTATGATCTCCCCAAGGTTTTGGTCTACATCTACTAGGTCGTAGCCCAGCATTGATATGGGCGAACTGCTGGCAGCAAATGTTTCGAAGTCGGCCGCAGACAGCCATACTTCTTTTGGGGTGAGTTTTCTGGCGATCTCTTTGTTGTCTACCCCTTCTAGTTTCACATAAATTTCTTCGTGGTTTTTAACGCTGGTTTGTTCAACAAAATAGGGAATGAAACTTTCTTTTTTGTCTTCGATAAACAATGCTTCCAACCCATTTAAGGCAGTTCTTTTGCCCAGACTATGTACCAAAACCAGATCGCCTTTCAAACCATGACTGGCCACAAATTTTCCAATTTTAAAATACTGACTCATGATATGGCAAAGATAAACTTTGTAATCTTGTTATGATGTATTCATGTGTTGGTTCTTAATGCTAATATGCTTCGCCGATTATATTAAAAACTTACCCTCATAAAAAAAGTCCCGCCGTAAAACAGCAGGACTTAAGAATGTTCAGGCAGAGGCAATGGTTATTCTTCTGTCTTAGGTTCCTCTGAAGTAGCAGGCGCTTCCGCTTCAACAGCAGGTGCAGCTTCAACTTTTTCAGCAACTTCCACTTTTCTAACTACTGGTACATTGCGTTTTTCCATACGAGCATTTTTGTGGGCACCTTGACGGCGATTCAAATTTGCATCGTGTTCAGTACTCCATTTGGTGAATTTCTCCATTGCAGTAGCTTCGTCGAATAAGCCTAAGCTTACACCACGCAACAAATGCTTTAGGAACAACACTCCTTTGAAAGAAAGGATGCGGCGGACAGTATCGGTGGGTTGAGCACCTTTCTGTAACCAATCCAATGCTTTCTGACGATCGATCTGGATAGTAGCCGGAACGGTCAGCGGATTGTAAGAACCTAATTTTTGAATAAATTTTCCATCACGAGGACTGCGGGCATCCGCAATAACGATGAAGTAGAATGGTCTCTTCTTTGAGCCATGTCGTTGCAATCTCATTTTAACAGCCATAAAAAATAGAAATTTTCTTGGTTGTGAATAAATAGGGTTTATAATCTCCTTAAAAAAGGAGGGCGAAAATAGGCAATGATTTGTTACCGTCCAAAAAAATGAAAATGAAGGCTTCTCTGGTCAAATCGGCTGTAGTTATTCAATAACTTACCCCGAAAACGGGTTTCAGGGTAAGCTTTATCAATACTTAAAAACTAGCGTTTCATCATGCCCGGCATCTTACCCATCGGCATTTTGTTCATCATTTTCATCATACCCTTCATCTGCTCAAACTGCTTAAGGAAGGCATTCAACTCTGCAATGTCTTTGCCGCTCCCTTTTGCAATCCTGTTTTTTCTGGATGGGTTGATGAGATCGGGATTGCGCCTTTCTTCCAATGTCATAGAGTTGATCATGGCTTCAATGCCTTTAAAAGCATCGTCGTTAATGTCGACGTCTTTAATTTGTTTGCCCACTCCCGGTATCATGCCCATCAAATCTTTTAGGTTACCCATTTTTTTAATTTGCTGTAACTGGGTCTTGAAATCTTCAAAATCGAACTGATTTTTACGGATTTTCTTTTCCAGCTTGGCAGCTTCTACAGCATCAAATTGTTCCTGTGCTTTTTCTACCAAACTCACGATATCACCCATGCCCAAGATACGCTGTGCCATCCTTTCAGGATAAAACACATCGAGCGTATCCATTTTTTCGCCGCTGCTGCTAAACTTGATGGGCTTGTTTATGGTGTATTTAATAGACAAGGCCGCACCACCTCTGGTATCACCGTCTAATTTGGTGAGTACTACTCCACTAAAATCGAGTCGCTCATTAAAGGCTGCTGCAGTATTCACAGCATCCTGCCCCGTCATACTATCTACTACAAATAAAATTTCCTGTGGTTTGATGGCAGATTTGATATTGGCCACTTCCGTCATCATCACTTCATCTACTGCCAAACGACCGGCCGTATCTACGATGATAACATTTTTATTTTTTGATTTGGCTTCTTTGATGGCATTTTGCACAATCGACACCGCATCTTTGTTTTCTCTTTCACTATAAACGTCAACACCAATTTGACCGCCCAAAACTTCTAACTGGTCAATCGCCGCCGGACGGTAAATATCGGCTGCCACCAACAAGGGTGATTTTCCTTTTTTTGTTTTGAGGTAGTTGGCTAGCTTACCACTAAAAGTAGTTTTACCACTACCCTGTAAACCAGCAATCAATATAATGGTAGGATTGCCGTTGATGTTGAATTCACTTTCTTTGCCACCCATGAGTTCGGTGAGTTCATCCTGCACAATCTTCACCATTTGCTGGCCAGGGTTAACTGACAACAACACTTTAGCACCCATGGCTTTTTCCTTCACATTGTCGGTAAATTCTTTTGCAATTTTATAGTTTACATCCGCATCTACCAGCGCACGACGGATTTCTTTTACCGTATTGGCGATATTGAGTTCACTGATCCTTCCTTCCCCTTTGATATTCTTAAACGCCGATTCTAATTTTTCACTTAATGAATTAAACATATACTGCTTCTTTTACTTGCTAAATTTTGAGTTGCAAATGTACTAAACCTGTGGTATTTACCCATTAAACTTATACCAATGTGATTTATATGATATGCCAATATTTTATAAATCTTATCCCGAATGCTTTCGGGAGTAAATGCCGATGATATCAAACAAATAGTATAATGAGGCGATAGCCGATATTGGACTATATTGTTTGTCCGATCGGTATTAGATGAATGTTGAATACCATTTTCGCTGGTTGTTCCTTCGTTCTATTTTATAAAAAAGCCCCGGGATTTTTATCCGGGGCCTGATTGATATTATAATTTGAATTAAATAGTAAAAGCGGTCTCCACAATCTCTGCTTGTTCCTTTGCATGTTGTTTTGCATAACCTGTAGCGGTTGCTGCGCTGGCCATTCTGCTAATGATGTGCAGGTTGATGTTTTTTACATTCATTCTTAAATAGGAGGCTGCTCCCATGTTGAGTGGTTCTTCCTGTACCCAATGCCAGATGGCTTTGTTGTATTTTTTGTACAAGATATCAAGCTGTTGTTGTGGCAGCGGATACAATTGTTCCAGGCGAACGATGGCCACTTCTTTTCTTTGGTCTTTTTGTCTGCGCTCTTCCAGATCAAAATAAATTTTACCACTGCAGAGCAACACTTTTTTTACGTTGCCTGCATCTTCGATACTTGTATCGTCATACACTTCTTTGAAACCACCATCCGTAAAGGCACTTATCAAACTACTACTACCTGGGTGACGTAAATTTGCCTTTGGTGTAAATACCACCAATGGTTTGCGAAACGCCCATGATTGCTGTCTTCTCAAAGCATGAAAGAAATTGGCTGCCGTGGTAATGTTTGCTATTACCATATTGTTTTCTGCACATTGTTGTAAGAAACGTTCCATCCTTGCACTGCTATGCTCTGGCCCCTGCCCTTCGTAACCGTGAGGCAGTAACATTACCAATCCATTCATCCGTTGCCATTTGGTTTCAGCGGATGCAATGTATTGGTCAATGATAATTTGAGCACCGTTTACAAAATCGCCAAACTGTGCTTCCCACAACACCAATGCATTTGGATTGGCCATGGAGTATCCAAATTCAAAACCCAGTACGGCGTACTCGCTTAACAAGGAATTGTATATTCTAAACGAAGCTTTGTCGTTAAAGAAAGGCGACAATCGGTTGTATTCTTCGTTGTTGGATTCGTCATACAACACTGCATGGCGACTACTGAATGTACCACGCTTCACATCCTGACCACTCATGCGAACGTCTTTGCCTTCTTTTATCAAACTTGCATATGCCAATAACTCCCCTGTTGCCCAGTCAATTTTTTGATCGTCGGTAAATAGTTTCAATTTATCCTGCAGTAATTTATCTACTTTCCTCAAAGGCTTGAAATCGGCGGGCAATTGCATCAGACCATTAAAAAGATCCGTTACTTCTGCTTCGCTGATGGCAGTTACGGGTGAAGCAACAAAATCTTGATCGCTTGCTCTGCGAAGGCTGTTCCACCAAAGCTCCGGCTTTTGCAATGTGTAAGGAAGTGGGTGTTGTTTCACTTCGTCTAGGCGTTCCTGTAAGTCAGATAAAAACCGTTGTTCCATTTCCTTGGCCATTACTTTAGCGTCGGGCGAACCATTTTCTATTAAGTATTGGGTATATACTTCTCGAGGGTTTAGGTGCTTTTCGATAAGACTGTACAACTGCGGCTGCGTAAACTTGGGTTCATCTCCTTCGTTGTGGCCATGCCTGCGGTAACACACCATATCGATAAAAATATCGCTGTTAAATTCCTGCCGATATAAAGTTGCTATCTGTGCTGCTTTTACCACCGCTTCTGCATCATCGCCGTTTACGTGCAATACGGGTGCCTGCACCATTCCAGCCAATGAAGTACAATAATCTGCACTGCGGGCATCGTCAAAATCTGTGGTAAATCCAATTTGATTGTTGATCACAAAATGAATGGTACCACCTGTGTAGTAGCCTTTCAATTTGCTCATTTGCAAAACTTCGTACACCACGCCCTGTCCAGCGATAGAAGCATCACCATGAATAAGTATGGGAAGGATTTTATCAAAATCACTGTTGTATAAAACGTCTGCCTTACTGCGTGCAAATCCAATAACGATGGGTGCTACGGTTTCAAGGTGTGATGGGTTTGGACAAAGTTTTAAATTGATTTTATTTCCGGCAGCTGTTTCAACTTCGCTGCTAAACCCGAGATGGTATTTTACATCGCCGCTGCCCATGGTAGTATCAGGAACGGCACTGCCTTCAAATTCAGTAAAAATCTGCTCATAGGTTTTGCCCATGATATTGGCTAGAACATTCAACCTGCCTCTATGCGCCATTCCAATCATCACTTCCTGTACATGGTTGTTTGAAGAAGTAGTAATGATGGCATCCAATGCGGCAATAGTGGTTTCGCCTCCTTCTAAACTAAAGCGCTTTTGGCCAATGTATTTGGTATGCAAAAACTTTTCAAACATCACCCCTTCATTCAGCTTCTGTAAAATTCTTTTTTTCTGTTCTAAAGGTAGCGGTTGGTGAAAATCGGCCTCCATGGCTTTTGCCAGCCATTCAATTTTTTTAATATCGTTGAGTGCACTATACTCTACCCCCACGTGCGTGGTGTAAGATTTCTGCAAAAGTTCTAAAATATTTTTAAGGGAGGCTTTCCCAATATTCAGGAAACGACCTGCTTCAAAAGCAGTACCCATGTCTGCATCCGATAAGCCAAAATAACTTAGTTCCAGATTTGCTTCGCGGTCTTTTCTTTTTCTAATGGGATTGGTATCGGCTACGAGGTGCCCTTTTTTTCTGTATGCTTGAATCAATTGGTAAACCGCAAACTCTTTATCGAGTTCAGAACTGCTCAAGGCTGTAGTATTTGAGGCAGCATGCCCATTGCTTGATGGAATGGATGATACCGCAAAGTCGAACCCTTCAAAAAATTTCCGCATATCAGGATCTACACTTGCGGGATCTTTTATAAAATCCTGGTACAAATTTTCAATATAAGATGGATGTGCATTAGTGATGTACTGAAAATCCTTCATATTACGCTGTAATTTGGGTAGTTGACTTTAATGATAGCTGCAAATATCGGTAATTTGAGTGAACAAAAAGAGCACATTCAGAGCAATTTTCTGGTTTGAATGCATATTAACGAGCCCTCCAAATAAAATACAATTTACAAATCGGACACAGCCCATTTCAAATTTTAAAGCAATAGCTCCTGATGCTTTTTAAGGATACGGGCTCATTGGATTTGTAAAAAGTTTATTTCTTTTTAAATTCGATTCTTCTGGAAATGCTGAACAGGGATACCCCGTTTAACCGAACAAAACGGATTGTTTATCCTCAATCATAAGAGAATTTTCGTAAATACTATTGATCACAAACTCAGACAATTCAACTGTTACGGGCTCCCCAATCGTTTGATTTACATCACTGTACTTTTAAAGAATGCTTTCATTTAATGAATGTTACTAATTCTAAATAGCCCATTTTTGACCTCGTTAGGCGCACAAAGACAGGCAATAATCGGGCATTTTGATAAAAAAAACGGTGATTTGTTCCTTTATAAAAATTTTATCCCTATCTTTGCAGCCCAAAAATTAAGAATAAATGGCAAACCATTCAGCAACTAAGAAAGACGTGCGTCAGAGTGCAAAGCGTAACGAACGTAACCGTTATTACGGTAAAACTACCCGTAACGCGATCCGTGATATTAAGGCTATCGATGAGCAAAAGGCAGCGGCAGAGCAATTACCTTTGGTAGCTTCTATGATTGATAAATTGGCTAAGCGTGGTACCATCCACAAAAACAAAGCTTCTAACCTGAAAAGCAAATTGGCTAGAAAGGTGAATGCTTTGGCAAAATAAGTACGAGTACTTTTTATTATTTGGTAATAATATTATAATAAGCCCATCGATCCTACATTGATGGGCTTTGTTGTAACTTGATGTAGCGTTATTCTCTTTACATTTTTACTTTCAATTATATGTTCAAAAGCATTTACCTACAGCTATTTTTACTGACGCTAACCGGCACTGTAGCGGCTCAGGGAACTGAATCTTTTTCTAATACAAATGCCAGCGTTGCATCTGCATACACTGCTATTAACTGGACGGGTGACAACGGACTAGCCTGGGCTGCCACCAGCGCCAGAAACGATGAAGGCCAGGGCGGTAGTTTAGTGACCGGTATGACTGGTGATTACCTGATCGTGAGAAATACAAACGGCATCATCCGATGCAATGCCATCGGAAATGGTATCGGAGATATTTCATTCAAATATGCAAAAGCGTTTGGCGCAGCTGGCAATATTCCAACATTTGGACTCTTTATCAATGGTACACAATACGGTAGCACCATTACAGCAAGTTCCAACGCTGCGCTAACTTTTACTGTTACAGTGGCGCTAACCGGAAGTTTCGATCTGGAAATCAGACAACTTACTGCCAACGATCAGGGAAGATTAGCGGTAGATGATGTACAATGGACGGGCAATAACAGCAATCCGCTCTGTACAGAACCGTCTGACCAACCTACAGATCTCGTTTTTTCTGCAACACCCAATACCATCACGGGCAATTTTACAGTGGCTCCCAATAATCCCGATGCATATCTGGTAGTGCGCAGTTTAAGCAGCAGTTTGTCATCAAACCCCATTGATGGAACCACTTATACTCCCGGTACAAACTTAGGAGGTGGCGTTGTGGTAGCGGTTACTTCGGCAAATAGTTTTACTGACATCAATCTTACTGCTGGCATCGCTTATTACTATTTTATATTTTCACTCAAAAGTGAAGATTGCAACGGTGGTCCCAATTATTTAACCACTAATCCTTTGTCTGACAATGCAACCACCGCTGCGCTTGCACCCTGTACCATACCAGCGGCAGCCACTGCACTCAATTTAACTGCTGCCAATAACTTTATAACCGGAAGCTTCACCCCTTCGGCTACAGCTAACCGCTATCTTGTAGTTATCAGCAGCAGTGCAAGTTTAAGTGCAACCCCTGCAAACGGCACCACATACACAGTTGGCCAATCGTTTGGTGGAGGCAGTATTGTTGGCTATGGAACCAGCACTTCTTTTTCTGCTTCATCACTTAACAACAATAGCACTTATTACGTCTTTGTTTTCGCAGCCAATGCTGAATGTACGGGGGAGCCATTTTACAACAACACCCCAATTGTTAACAGTGCCACCACTACTACCAATACCACCGGTGTGCCAGTAGGGTATTATACTTCAGCCGAAGGTCAAACCTGTCAACCTCTTAAAACAGCATTAAAAAACATCAGCAGTACTGGTTACAATACATTGTCGTACACACCCGGTGTGTGGGATGCTTATCAATATACAGATATCAAACCCGGCGGCAGTAATTTAATATGGGATATGTACACAGATGATAACAATCCGGCAGTTCCCGAGACTTTCAATTTTGTGTATGGCACAAACCAATGTGGCAATTACAACAGTGAAGGAGATTGTTACAACAGAGAACACAGCACCCCTAAATCTTGGTTTAATGATGCTTCTCCTATGTATTCAGATGTTCACCATCTTATTCCAACAGATGGTTACGTAAATGGAATTAGGGGGAATTTGCCTTATGGAGAAGTAACCAATGCCAACTTTACTTCTATTGACAACCAAAGTAAAAGAGGAACAGGAAATAACTTCGGTTACACAGGTACCGTTTTTGAACCCAACAATGCTTTTAAAGGAGATATCGCCCGCATTGTATTGTACATGGCCGCTCGTTATGAAGATCAGATCATAGCTAATAACTGGGCAGGCAATGCAGAGGCTAATGCTGCTATGCTAGGTGCCGGTGAGGCTGGATTAAATGCAACACAACGCAGGTTACAGGTGTATGATAGCTGGTATCTTCAAACCATGTTCAAATGGCACAATCAGGATCCGGTGAGCCAGAAAGAAATAAACAGAAACAATGGTGTGTACTACCAGTCTGGACAAAACAACAGAAACCCATTTGTAGATCATCCAGAGTATGTATTTCTGATATGGCAGTGTACAGGTTTATTGCCAGTAACCATTACCCATTTCACCGCGTTGAAACAATCTAATGTTGTGTTAATAAAATGGTTTGCTACCTACGAAACCAATTTTAAAATGTTTGAAATTGAAAGAAGTACAGATGCAGTTTCTTTTTACAAAGTGGGCACTGTGCAAGGACAGAATTTAGCCAATTATAGTTTTGAAGATGTACAACTTCCCAATACTGGAATGGTATACTACAGACTTAAAATGATTGACATTGATGGCATATTCACTTACAGCGGAGTGGTTCCTGTAAGGTTGAACAATAATTTCTCCAATGCATTGCTGTATCCCAATCCGACAGCAGGGTTGTTGAACAT